>JAIBFE010000383.1 GCA_019459705.1 Thiobacillus sp.
TCTGGAACATCACCTGGGGACCGAAGGTGTTGTCCAGCGTGTTGGGCCCGAAGCTACCGGCGTTGAGCGGACCGGAGACGAATTCCCAGAAGGGCTCGAAGTCCTGGTACTGCGCCTTGTTCGGGTCGTAGTAGTGCGCGGCGCAATAGTGCACGTCGGCGGTGAACCAGACGACGTTGCGCACGTGCTGACGCTTGATGAACCGCAGGATGTCGGCGATCTCGAATTCGCGGCCGAGCACCGGACCGTCGCCGTTGGAGGAGTTCTCCCAGCGGGCGCGACCTTCCGCATCCTTGCCGTCGCCGACATTCAGGCCGAGCGGCATGTCGGCAGCGATGACTTTCCACACCGCCTTGGACTCGCGCAGCTTGCGCTTCAGCCACTCGATCTGTTCCGCACCGAGGAATACCGTTTCGTCGCCGGGTTCGGTCTGGCGGTTATGGGTATTGGGACCCCGGTAGCTGCGCATGTCGAGCACGAACACGTCCAGCAGGCGGCCGTAGGGAATGTGCCGATAGACGCGCTCGCTTTCCTCCACGTCGGCGAAGCGCATCGGTGCGTATTCGAGGAAGGCATGCGTGCCGCGCGCGAAGAGCAGCGGCGCGTTCTTTTCGGTGTAGCGCGCATCGGCCATCAGGTCCTTGGAGTCCGACCAGTTGTTGACGATTTCATGGTCGTCCCATTGCCAGATCTGCGGCACTTCCGCATTGAAGCGGCGCACGTTCTCGTCGAGCAGGTTGTATTTGTAGCGCCCGCGGAATTCGTCCAGCGTCTCGGCGACCTTGGAGACCTCGGGGGTGACGATGTTGTGCCAGATCAGGCCGTTCTCGGCATTCTGGTACTCCTTGATGGGGCCGTCGGCATAGATGTTGTCGCCGCTGTGAATGAAGAAATCCGGCTGCGTCTGGCGCATCGATTCGTAGATTTTCATGCCGCCGAATTCCGGGTTGATGCCCCAGCCCTGGCCGGCTGTGTCGCCCGACCACAGGAAGCGGATGTCGCTTGCTTCGTCCGGCGCAGTGCGGAAATGCCCGAGCACGGGTTCGCTCAGCACGCGCTCGTTGGACAAGTCCTGGAACTGCACGCGCACGAACACGTCGCGTCCGGCGGGCAGGCCGGTGAGGTCGAGCCGGGCCGTGTAGTCGCTCGTTTCCAGGGCGTAGGCGCCGCGTACCCGGGTCGGGTTGGCGAAGCTGGGGTCGAAGTCATATTCCACCCACATCCGCGCCGGACGGTCGGAACGGCTCCAGATCAGCGCACGGCTGGAACGCACGTCGCCGATTTGAATGCCTTGCGCCAGCTGCGGCCGGGCGCCATCCAGCGTAATGATGGCCGGGGCAGCGTGCCCCGGGCGCATCGCGGCCGCAGGGATGGCTGCAGCGCCAATCAGCAGGCCGGAAGATTTGATGAACTGACGACGCGAATTATTGTGGTGGGACGACATAGAAACTCCTCGATGAATTGG
>JAIBFE010000390.1 GCA_019459705.1 Thiobacillus sp.
GCCTGAACGTGCTGGACTTCACCTTCCTCCCGAGCACGGCCACACCTATTACCGCATCAAGGGGCCGCTGGTGGCGAGCCTGCTGCCCAACGAGTTCGTCTATCAGGAAGGGCCCAACCCGCTCTACGCCAAGGTGCTGAAGGTCGAAGGCAAGCAGGCTGAACTGGTCACGGTGCGCGATTTCAGCCACGCCAAGAACAATGTGTGGGGCATCGTCGCGCGCAACCGCGAGCAGAATTTCGCGCTCAACGTGCTGATGGATCCCGAGATCGACTTCGTCACCCTGCTCGGTCAGGCCGGCACCGGCAAGACCCTGCTGACGCTGGCCGCCGCACTGGCCCAGGTGCTCGATAAGAAGCTCTACAGCGAAATCATCATGACCCGCGTCACCGTGCCGGTGGGCGAGGACATCGGCTTCCTGCCCGGCACCGAGGAGGAAAAGATGACGCCGTGGATGGGCGCACTGGAGGACAACCTCGACGTGCTGAACAAGAGCGACGACGAGGCCGGCGACTGGGGGCGCGCGGCGACGCAGGATCTGGTCCGCTCGCGTATCAAGGTCAAATCGCTGAATTTCATGCGCGGCCGCACCTTCCTCAACAAGTTCCTCATCATCGACGAAGCGCAGAATCTGACGCCGAAGCAGATGAAGACGCTGATCACCCGCGCCGGCCCCGGCACCAAGGTGGTGTGCCTCGGCAACATTTCGCAAATCGACACGCCTTACCTGACCGAGGGCAGTTCCGGCCTCACCTACGTGGTCGACCACTTCAAGGGCTGGCCGCACAATGGCCATGTCACCCTGCAGCGGGGTGAACGTTCGCGTCTGGCAGACTATGCTGCAGAAGTGCTGTAACTCAACCTGCTTTCCAGGAGACGCATCATGGCTGCATTTATTTCAAAGCACTGGGTCGTCCTGACCGCCAGCCTTGCGCTGACCCTGCCTGCCTACGCCTTCGATTGGAGTGGCATCCTTAAGGGCGTAAGCAGCAAACCTGCCAGCGAGACCACCACGACTAGCGGCGTCGATGCGCTCTCGACCACCGAGATCAATTCCGGTCTAAAGGAGGCGCTCACGCGCGGCGCCGATGCCGCGGTCGCCCAGCTCGGCCAGAAAGACGGTTTCTTCGGCAACGACGCATTGAAGATTCCGTTGCCACCCAGTTTGCAGAAAGCCGAAAAAGCCATGCGCATGTTCGGCATGGGCAAGCAGGCCGACGAACTGGTGCTGTCAATGAACCGTGCCGCCGAAGCCGCCGTTCCGGAAGCCAAGACCCTGCTGGTCGATGCAGTGAAGGAGATGACGCTGGAAGATGCCAAGGGCATTCTGACCGGAGGCAAGACCTCGGCCACCGACTTTTTCCGCAAGAAAACCGAGGTCAAGCTCACCGATCGTTTCGCCCCTATCGTCAAGGCGACCACCGACAAGGTGGGGCTGGCGCAGCAGTACAACCAGTACGCCGGCATGGCCGCGCAGTTCAGCCTGATCGACAAGGAGCAGGCCAGCGTCGAGCAGTACGTCACCCAGCAGGCGCTCGACCGGCTCTATACCCTGATCGGCGAGAAGGAAGCCGCGATCCGCGCCAACCCCCTGCAGGCCGGCAGTGCCCTGCTGAAAAAAGTGTTCGGCGCGGTCATGGGCAAATAATCCGGCGCGCACTGCATGAGCCGGCTGCGCTATGCTTGCGGCCTGTAGTTACGCCTCTATCAGATTGCCATGCGCATAAAAATGAAAATATCAGGCCTGCTTGCCGGATTGCTGCTCGCCCTGCCCGCCCAGGCCTGGGAGATCGGCGAGTTCAAGAACGGCATGCCGCGTGCCGAAGTCGAGAAGGCGCTCAAGACCTGGAACTTCGACAAGTCCCTGTCGGTCGGCAACGACGGACTGTTTGTCTACGACCTCCCCAACAATCCGGCCGGCCGGCGCTTTTTGTTCACGTTCTGCAACGACAAGCTGGTGGCTTTCGAGCAGGAAATCGAACCGGCTTTCCGCCACTTCGTCGTCGTCGCGTCGAACTATTCAAACCTGTACGGCAATCCGCTCAAGGTCATTCCCTACACCAGCGTTGTCGCCAATGGCGAAAAGAACCTGCTTGCGATGTTCTGGCGCAAGGGCTCGGATTACATGGGGGTCAAATTCGTGATGTACCCCACCAGCGAACAGCTTTCGATGAGCTGGCAGGTCAACAACAACTGCTGGCAGGCGCCGCGGTAATCGACCGGGGCTGTGCCTTATTGCGGTGACATTCACCCCAGCGGCTTGCGCAGCCGGTGCGGCGCCGCATCGGCGCACTGCCCCAATGCAATCACCAGCGTGGGCGTTTCCCCCGCTGGAAGCCTGAGCGCGGCCGCCAGCGCCGCCGCGTCGAATCCGCCGACAGGACAACTGCCCAGCCCCAGATGCGCCGCCTGCAACAGCAGGTGCGCGGCGGCGAAGTTGCACTGGCCGCACGCCCATTCCGCCACCGACCCTGTCTGGTAGAGCGCGCGGAAGGCTTCGTAGATCGGTGCCGGATCCGCGCCGCGGGCTTCCGCTTCGAATTGCGCCCGCACGTAATCCGAATCCGGATCGAGCGCGGCCACCAGCGCCACGATCGCAATGAACGCGGCAGCCGTCGATGCGGCGGGCTGATCGTAGCAGGCATGGGCGATGGCGGCGCGTTCCGCAGCGTCCGTGACGGCGATGAAGCGCCAGGGTTCCAGACCAAAGGCAGAAGGCGCCAGCCGGCCTGCTTCCAGCAGCGCGGACAACTCGCCAGCTGACAGCGGCCGATCCGCGTCGAAGCGACGGCAGGCATAGCGCTGTTGAATGGCGTCGAGCACGGCAGGCTGCATCGGCTTGGCTCCTTCGATGAACGATCTTCTCACCATAGCGCATCGAGCGGATTGCAACGACGCGCCAACCGGAAGCAATCTGGCCGGGAACCGGCTTACACCAGCAGGCCCAGGCGTGCGAACAGCCACAGCTGCTGCCACGTCAGTTCCGTCACCCGCTCCAGCGGAAGTTCCAGACCCGCTTGCGCCAGCGTGACCTGCATGTGCGCTGCCAGTTCATCGACGCTGCGGCTGCCATCCAGCGCAGCCAGCAGTGCACGCCCGGCCGGGTCCAGATCGATGGCCACATGGCGCGCCCCGCTCACCACCCAGCCGGGTGAGTCTGCCTGCAACCGCGCCAGCGCATTCGCGCACGGGCGCTCCCCAGGCTCGGCGACAAACGACCCGGCCCACACCGTGGGCATCACGCCCTGGATCGTCACCAGCTGAAACAGTGCCTCGCGAAATTCGGTTTCATCCGCCAGCGTGCCGGCTGCGTGATCGGCAAGCACCTCACGCGCGGCAGACAGCAGGGCTGCATAGCCAATCGCACCGGGATAAGCCGCCGACAGGACCATGGCCGCTGCCTTCATCGCCGGCAGCGCAATCCGGAAGGTGTTGCCCGCCGGGTTGACGAAAGCCTGTTCGCTGGCGGTCCCCAGATCGATTTCCTCGTCGCTCTGCAAGTTGGCATGGAACACCAGCCCGTTCAGCGCGTCGGCCTGCGGCGGCTGGGCGCAGGGGGCGTCGTCGCGCGCAATAAGTGCACGGCGAAAACGAATGGCGAGCGCGCCGTCGAGCGCCGCCTCGGCGTCCAGCCAGCGACCGGCCATGCCTTCCGGAATCAGGCCCCAGGCATCCTCGAGTGCGACCACCGCACGGCGCGGCCCCGCTTCGCCGACATAGCGCAGGCCGTGTCGATCGAGCTGCGCGGCGAATTCCGCGAACGGCATCGGCACGTTGAACTCGGCCAGATATTCATGGAACAGATAGGACGGCGCAGCCGTTTTCAGATAGGCAATTTCCTTCAGCAGGGCCGCATCGGCCCACTCGGATTCGAGCGCGTCCAGCACGCGCAGCGCCTGCTGAAAACGCGCGGGCGCCGGCAGCTCGGCCGAGGTGCGCTCGATCAGCGCGGCGCGCAGCGGCTGCAGAGCCTGCCAGCCGGCGGCGACATTGAAGCTCACGTAGGCGATGCCCTGCGGCGAAAGATGACGCCGGCACGCCTCGAGCAGCGCCTGCTGCACCGACGGCGGCACCCAGGAAAACACGCCGTGCGCGATGATGAAGTCGAACTCGCCGAGGTCGTCCGGTAACGCGGCGAGATCGCCATGCAGTACGCGGACGTTGGGCAAGCCAAGACGCTGAATGAACGCCATCCCGGCTTCCGCCTGCACGCGCGACAGTTCCACCCCCACGCATTCGGATTCGGGCCAGCGCCACGCCAGCGGGATCAGATTGCCGCCCTGCGCGCAGCCGAGTTCAAGGATGCGCGCATGACGAGGGTCGGAGGCTTCGAAGCCGTGCAGTCTGGCCACCGCCGCCAGGAAATCCGGCTGGGTTTCGGGCAGCGGCAGGCTGTCGTAAGGGAGTTCGTCATAGCTGGCAAGCGTATCCATGCAAAAGATTGTAGCGTCCGCCATACTGAAGGCTATGACACAGACCTGCCGCATGGCGCCGCTGCGCCTGCTCGTCCACGCCCTGCTGTGGCTTGCGCTGCTGGCGCCGGGCGCGCGCGCCGACACGACCTGGATCGAGCCGGGCGCCGCCGGCCCGCCGGTGGTGCATCTGTATTTCTTCTGGTCGCTCGCCTGCCCGCATTGCCTGGAGGCGCGCCCCTTCATCGAAGCCATCCCGGCCGGGCGGCCGTGGGTGAAGCTGCACGCGCTGGAGCTCACCCGCCACCCGGAGAACGTGCGCCACCTGGCCGCGCTCGCCGATCAGGTGGGCCAGCCCGCGCAATACGTACCGGCGCTCCTGTTCTGCGGGCGCATGCAGACGGGCTGGGAGGATGACGCCAGCACAGGGCAGGCATTGCTCGCCGAGCTGGATGCCTGCCGCGACGCTGCCCAAAGCGGCAGCGCGCTCGACGCCGCCCGCGCCCTGCCGGCGCCCGGCTTCAGCCTGCCGCTGCTGGGCGAGGTGAGCCTCGACGGCACCTCGCTGCCGCTGATGACGGTGCTGATCGCCGGCCTCGACGCCTTCAATCCCTGCGCGTTCTTCGTGCTGCTGTTCCTGCTGTCGATGATGGTTCACCAGAACAGCCGTGCGCGCATGCTGGCGATCGGCGGCGTCTTCGTACTGGTGTCGGGCGTGATGTATTTCGCCTTCATGGCGGCGTGGCTCAACCTGTTCCAGCTTTTCGGCCAGCTGGCCTGGGTGACGCTCGCCGCCGGCGTCCTGGCGCTCATCATCGGACTCGTCAACGTGAAGGATTTCTTTTACTTCGGGCGCGGCGTGTCGCTGTCGATTCCGGAAAGCCGCAAGCCCGCGATCTACCAGCGCGCCCGCGCCATCCTTGCCGCCGGCAGCGTGCCGGCCATGCTCGCCGCCACGGTGCTGCTCGCGGCGGCGGTCAATGTCTACGAACTTTTGTGCACCGCCGGCTTCCCCATGGTCTACACGCGCCTGCTGACGCTGCAGGACCTCGGCCCTGCCCAGCATTACCTGTATCTGGCGCTGTACAACGGGATCTACGTGATTCCGCTCGCCGTCATCATCGGCGTGTTCGCCTTCACCCTGGGCGCACGCAAGCTCTCCGAGCGCGAAGGCCGCCTGCTCAAGCTGATGTCAGGCGTAATGATGCTGCAATTGGGAATGCTGCTGGTGCTGGCGCCGGACTGGCTGAACCGGCTCGGCGTCGCGTTCGCCCTGTTGGGCGTGGCGCTGGCCGCCACCTGGATGGCGGCGCGCCTGACCCGCGCGCGATGACCGGGTCGGCGCGGAATCAGTGCCCGCGCGTGCCCGGCTTGGACGAGAACAGCGCGGCCTGCGGACGCGGCTTGCGTGCATGCGACGCCGGTTGCGGCCCAGGTTTGGGCGCAGCATTGGCAGCGCCTGCGGACTTGTCCTGCGGCGCACGGCCGGAGCTGCTGCGGCCGCCGGGCTGGCCCGGGCGGGCATTCTGCCCCTGACGCTGACCCTGCCCCTGACGCGGACCGCCCCGACCTTGCGGCGGACGCGGCGGGCGCTCGTCGGACATCAGGTCGGCCTTGGCCGGCGGCACGAAGCCGGGTTCGATCTCGACCCGCACGATCGAGCGCTTGATCAGCTTCTCGATATCGCGCAGATAGCTCAATTCCTCGTCATCCACCAGCGACAGTGCCGAGCCGGTGGTACCGGCGCGGCCGGTGCGGCCGATGCGGTGGACGTAGTCTTCCGGCACGTTGGGCAGCTCGAAGTTCACCACCTGCGGCAACTGGTCGATGTCGATGCCGCGCGCGGCGATGTCGGTCGCCACCAGCACGCGTACGCCGCCGTCCTTGAAGCTCGCCAGTGCCTTGGTGCGCGCCGACTGGCTCTTGTTGCCGTGTATCGCGGCAGCGGTGATGCCGTCCTTGATCAGCTTCTCGGCCAGCTTGTTGGCGCCGTGCTTGGTGCGGGTGAACACCAGCACCTGCTGCCAGTCGTGGTGCTTGATCAGGTGCGCCAGCAGATCACGCTTGTGCGCCTGCGGCACGCGGTGCATCGACTGCTCGATGACTTCCACCGTGGTGTTGCGGCGCGCGACTTCGACGCTCTTCGGGTTGTTCAAGAGGCCGTTGGCCAGGGCGCGGATCTCGTCGGAGAAGGTCGCCGA
>JAIBFE010000392.1 GCA_019459705.1 Thiobacillus sp.
AAGACATGCGCGAAAAAATCTTCAAGAACATGTCGCAACGTGCCGCTGAAATGATGCGAGAAGACCTCGAGTCCAAGGGCCCGGTACGCCTGTCCGAGGTCGAGGCGCAGCAGAAGGAAATCCTGATGATCGTCCGCCGCCTGGCCGACGAGGGCCAGATTTCTCTGGGCGCGAAAGGGGAAGAACAGTATGTCTAGCGTCATGTCCAGCGTGGACCAGTCAGCTTTCCAGCCCTGGGAGATGACCAGTTTCGACACCCAGCTGCACTCGGCGAAACATGCCGGCCACGGCGCCGTCGTTCTGCCGACGATCGAGCAGATCACTGCCATCCAGGAGCAGGCCAGGCAGGAAGGCTATCTGGCCGGCCATGCCGAGGGACGCGCCGCAGGCCTCACGGAGGGACGCGAGGAAGCCGCCCGCGAAGCTGCCCGGCTGAGCGATCTGGCCGAAACGTTCTCGGCAGAAGTCGCCAGGGCCGATGAAACCATTTCACAGCAGGTTCTCGACCTGTCGATCGACCTCGCCCGTGCGCTGTTGAAGTCGGCGCTGGCGATCCGCCCCGAACTGGTCATCCCCATCGTCAGGGAAGCAGTTCGCTACCTGCCGGCGCTGCATCAGCCCGCCCTGCTGTTCCTGAATCCGGATGATGCCGTGCTGGTCAGGGACAGGATCGGCGACGAGCTCGCCAAAATGGGCTGGCAGCTGACCGAGGATGCGCAGCTCGCGCGCGGCAGTTGCCGCGTGGAAACTGCCAGCAACCAGATCGACGCCTCCCTGCCTACCCGCTGGCAGCGGCTGACCGCTGCGCTGAGCACGCATTCCGACTGGCTGGCCGACTGAGATGCAGGCACACCCCCACAGCACACGCTGGAAAGCCTATCTGCAGGATTGCAGCGAGCTGCTTTCAATCGCGGAACCGATGCTGGTATCGGGACGCGTGACCCGCGTGGCCGGGCTGGTGATGGAAGCGGTCGGGCTGAAGCTGCCTGTCGGCAGCGCCTGCACCGTTCCGCTGCCAAATGGTGCGCAACTGGAAGCCGAAGTGGTGGGCTTCGCCGGAGACCACCTCTACCTCATGCCGCAAAGCGACATCGAGGGCCTTGTGCCCGGCGCCCGCGTATTCCCGGTGGAGGTGATCCCCACCCTGCCCGGCCTCGGCCAGGTGAATCATCCACGCCGCCGCCCGAGCGACCGCACCCGTCATCTGCCGGTCGGCGATGCCCTGCTCGGGCGCGTGCTCGACAGCCGGGGCCGCCCGCTCGACAATCTCGGCCCCCTGCAGACCAGCGCGACCGCCCCGCTCAGCAACCGCGCCGCCAACCCGCTGTCGCGCGCCCCGATCACCGATATCCTCGACGTCGGCGTGCGGGCGATCAACAGCATGCTGACGGTGGGACGCGGCCAGCGCATGGGGCTGTTCGCCGGCTCCGGTGTAGGCAAGAGCGTACTGCTGGGGATGATGGCGCGCTACACCAGCGCGGACGTGATCGTGGTCGGTCTGATCGGCGAACGCGGCCGCGAGGTCAAGGAATTCATCGAGCAGATTCTGGGCGAGGAAGGCCTGGCGCGCGCCGTGGTGGTCGCAGCGCCAGCCGACACCCCGCCCTTGATGCGGATGCAGGGCGCGGCCTATGCCACCTCGATCGCCGAGCATTTCCGCGACGAGGGCAGGAATGTGCTGCTGATCATGGACTCGCTCACCCGCTATGCCATGGCGCAGCGTGAAATCGCCCTGGCGATCGGCGAACCGCCTGCCACCAAGGGCTATCCGCCTTCGGTATTTGCCAAGCTGCCGGCGCTGGTCGAGCGCACCGGCAACGGCACGCCGGGCGGCGGCTCGATCACCGCCTTCTACACCGTGCTCACCGAAGGCGACGACCAGCAGGATCCGATCGCCGATGCCGCCCGCGCCATTCTCGACGGCCACATCGTGCTGGATCGCGCGCTGGCCGAGAGCGGACACTACCCTGCCATCAACATCGAGCAGTCGATCAGCCGCGTGATGCAGAACATCACCACGCCGGAACACCAGCAGCTCGCACGACGCCTGAAAAAACTCTACTCGCGCTACGAGCGAAGCCGCGATCTCATCAACGTCGGCGCCTATGCCGCAGGCACCGACCCATTGCTGGACGAGGCCATCCGCCTGCAGACGGCATTTGAAGCCTTTCTCCAGCAGAACATTTCCGAGCGTTCCGACGCCCGGGAAAGCCTGGCGGAACTTGAAGCCCTGTTTCAATAACCTTCACCTGACGGTACAGAGACTCCATGGCAACCCCCTCCACGCTCAACATGCTGATCGACCTTGCAAGCAAGGAAACCGATGAGGCTGCGAAAAGGCTGGGCGCCACGCTGCGCGCCGGAGAAGAGGCGGAGCAGAAACTCGAGTTGCTGATGCAGTACCGCGATGACTATGCCGCGCGCTGCCAGTCCACGCTGACTTCGGGAATCAGCACGACGCAATTCAACAACTTCCAGATCTTCATGCAAAAGCTCGAGCACGCCATCGCCGGCCAGCAAAAAGTCGTCAGCGACGTCAAGCAGCGGATTGCCCAGGCACGCGCCGCCTGGCAGGCCTGCGAGCAGAAGAAAATGTCCTACGTCACGCTGGCAGACCGTGCAAGCAAGGCAAGCACGCGCCGCGAGTTGTGGCTGGACCAGAAGCAGAACGACGAACACGCTGCCCGGCGCGCGCTACACAAAAGAAACCCTTCCTGAGACAGGACAGACACCATGAACGCAACGCCCATGACCATCACCCCGGCCAATGCCGCCCAGGCGCAGCCCGCCGCTGGCAAGCAGCAGGATTCCTCCGCATCGGAGACGCCGTTCAGCCAGGTCCTGTCCAGCGAGATGGCACAGAGCCGGCGCAACAGCAGCGCGGCCAAGGAAAGTGCGGGCGCCGATGCCGATGCAGGCGCCACAGCGCAGACCGCCCCGCCGACGGAAGCCGACGTCCCTTCCACGACCATCGCCACGGAAACGGTCACTGAGATCAAGGAATCCGCTGCCGATCTGCTGGCACTGCCGCTGGCGGAAGACGCCACGGTCGTGCCGGACGCCCTGATCGCGCTGGGGATCAGCCCGGATCAACTGAAGCCGGTGGCAGTTGAAGTGGACAGTGTGGCCACCGAAGATCCGGCCGCCCTGGCCGCGCTCCCCCTGCCGTTCCAGAATGCACGCCAGGACAAGGCCCCATTGACCGGGCAGGCCGAAAAGCCTGCAGACAAGGCACGCAACACGCAGAAACCCGACCCGACCCTGTCGTCGGACAAAGCCGATATCCAGGCGGCCAGAACGACGGCGGCCTCCGCCACGGCCTTTTCCGGCCAGCTGGCGGCAGCCCGGCAGACCGAAGCCCTGAAGACGCGCGAATTCGTGACGGAACTCATGAGCAACCCTGCCATGCGTCCCGTCTCGCAGGCACCGCTTGAAGCCCTGCCCGCGCAGAACGACATCGCGCCTCCCCGCCTGGCGCCCACGGTGGGCACAACGGCGTGGAACCAGGCCCTGGGCGAAAAAATCGTGTGGATGGCGGCCGGCGCCCAGCAATCGGCCACGCTCACGCTCAATCCGCCCAACATGGGACCGCTGCAGATTGTGCTGAACGTGTCGAACGAGCAGGCCACGGCCAGCTTCTTCTCGGCCCAGCCAGAAGTTCGCCAGGCGCTGGAGGCGGCCTTTCCCAGACTGCGGGAAATGATGAACGAGGCGGGCATCCAGCTGGGGCAGGCGACGGTGAGTGCAGACACGCCGCAACAATTCAACGATTCGCCCGATCGCCAGGCGCAGCGGAGCGCGGCGTTCCCCGGTGCGGACGAAGCACCCGCAACAGGACTGCAGACCGGTCAGCTGCCCGTCCGGCACGCCGGGCGCGGCCTGATCGACACCTTCGCCTGATGGGAGCAGCCCGCCTGCTTTGAACGATATGCGTGCCTTTTTCCCCTCTATTTGCGGCATCGAAGGCGCGTTTTTCTTTCAATAATGACAAACATCTGCACAACATTTTCCATGTAGAGGAACCGCATCGATGGCCAAACCTGCCGAACCTGTCGAAATTGACGAGGCTGCGGACGTCGCTCCTGCCAAGAAGTCGAAGAAAAAGCTGTTCGTCATCCTCGGCGCGCTCGTGCTTCTGCTGGGCGGCGGCGGCGCGGCCGCCTGGTTTTTCACCCAGGGCAGCGACAGCCACAAGGAAGCGCAGGCCGAGCCGCCTAAGGTGCCGATTTTCCTGCCGCTCGAAACCTTCACCGTCAACCTTCAGGATGGCGAGCAGTATCTGCAAACCGACATCACGCTGCAGGTGTTCGAGCAGACCCAGGCGGATGCCATCAAGCTGCATATGCCGCGCGTCCGCAGCCGCCTGCTGGCCCTGCTCTCCAGCAAACATGCCGATGAACTGGCCACGTCAGAGGACAAGAAGAAACTCGCGCAGGAAATCAAGGCGCAAATCAACCTGCCGTTCGACCCAAAAGGCAAACCCCAGCAGGTTGACGACGTCCTGTTCACCTCATTCGTGATCCAGTAGACCTCCCCATGGCCGACAATTTTCTCTCGCAGGATGAAGTCGACGCGCTGCTGAAAGGCGTGACCGGCGAAGTTGACGAAGCGCCGGCCGAAGCGGACAACCACGCGGGTGCGCGCCCCTACAACCTGGCCACGCAGGAACGCATCGTGCGCGGCCGGATGCCAACGCTCGAAATCATCAACGAGCGTTTTGCGCGCCAGTTGCGGATCGGCCTCTACAACTTCCTGCGGCGCGGGGTGGAAATTTCGGTCGGCCCGGTGCGGGTCTCCAAGTACAGCGAGTTCATCCGCAACCTGGTGGTACCCACCAATCTCAACCTGGTGCAGTTCAAGCCGCTGCGTGGCACGGCACTGATGATTTTCAACCCCGACCTGGTCTTCATCATGGTCGACAACCTGTTCGGCGGCGACGGGCGCTTCCATACGCGCGTCGAAGGCCGGGACTTCACCCAGACCGAACATCGCATCATCCAGCGCATCCTGAACATCGTATTCGAGGCGTATTCGAAGTCCTGGGAACCGGTTTATCCGATCGAATTCGAATTCATCCGCTCGGAAATGAATACCCAGTTCGCCAACATCGCCACCCCCAACGAAGTGTTGGTCGCTGTCACCTTTGCCATCGAGCTCGGCCAGATCAGCGTCGAAATGCATCTCTGCATGCCGTACTCGATGATCGAGCCGATCAAGGACCTGCTGACCAGCAGC
>JAIBFE010000393.1 GCA_019459705.1 Thiobacillus sp.
CCCCCCCGCCCTGGGGCGTTATCCGCCCCCACTCCCGGCCCGCCGACAGCGCCCCCAGCTATCACGCCGGGGGCGCGGCGTGTCTGTCGGTGCTCACCGACCGCGACTATTTCCAGGGCAGCGCCAAGTATCTGATGCAGGCGCGCGCCGCGTGCTCATTGCCGGTGCTGCGCAAGGATTTCATCATCGACCCCTACCAGGTCTACGAAGCGCGCGCGATGGGCGCGGACTGTATTTTATTGATCGTCGCCGCGCTTGAATTGCCGGCGATGCAGGCGCTGGAAGCCTTGGCGCACGAACTGGGCATGGCGGTGCTGGTGGAATCGCACAATGCCGAGGAGCTCGACGCCGCGCTGCAGTTGACGACGCCGCTGCAGGGGATCAACAACCGCAACCTGCGCACCTTCGACGTGAGCCTCGACACCACGCTTGATCTGTTGCCCAAGATCGGCAGCGAGCGCCTCGTCATCACCGAATCCGGCATCCTCGCGCCGGCCGACGTTGCCAGGATGCGCAGCCATCAGGTCAATGCCTTCCTGGTCGGCGAGGCCTTCATGCGCGCCGAGGATCCGGGCGCCGAACTCGCTCGGCTGTTCGCATAGTCAGATACAAGATTCAAGTTGCAAGATTCAAGGAAAACCTTGCCTCTTGAATCTTGCAACTTGAATCTTGAACCTCGCGCAGCGCAGCTGCGCGTCAGCGCTTGCCCCCGAAAATGCTGCCGAGCACCCCGCGCATGATGGCGCGGCCGACCTGGCTGCCCATCGAACGGGCCGCGGATTTCGCCATCGCCTCGACCGCCCCTTCGCGACGTCCGCCGCGTCCGCCCAGAATGTCCCCCAGCACGCCACCGAGTCCGCCACTGCTTGCCGCGGGCTGGCTGGCGGCTTTGGCCTGCTGTTCCGCCGAGGCCTGCGCTGCCGCTGCCTGTGCGGCCTGCTCGGCGCGCGCCTTGAGAATTTCGTGGGCGGATTCGCGGTCGACCGTCTTGTCGTAGACGCCGGCCACCAGCGAGGACTGCATCAGCTGCCGGCGCTGGACGTCGGTGATGGGGCCGATCTGCCCCTGCGGCGGCACGATGTAGGCGCGCTCGACCACGTTGGGTCGGCCCTTGGCGTCGAGGAATGAGACGAGTGCCTCGCCGACGCCGAGTTCGGTGATGACGGTCGCTTCGT
Source organism: Thiobacillus sp. (assembly GCA_019459705.1). GTDB lineage: Bacteria > Pseudomonadota > Gammaproteobacteria > Burkholderiales > Thiobacillaceae > Thiobacillus. Next base: position 1,176 of record JAIBFE010000393.1, read on the forward strand.
CCAGATTCGGATTGTCGCGCATGGTTTCGGCGGCGGCCGTGTCCCCCGTCTGGTCGCGGGGAGGGCACGCGCGCAACGCATGCTGCACCCGGTTGCCGAGCTGCGACAGCACCTTGTCGGGCACGTCGGCCGGGTTCTGGGTGACGAAATACACGCCGACCCCTTTGGAGCGGATCAGCCGCACCACCTGCTCGATTTTTTCCACCAACGCATCGGGCGCATCGGAGAACAACAGGTGCGCTTCGTCGAAGAAGAACACCAGCTTGGGCTTGTCGAGGTCGCCGGCCTCGGGCAGGTTCTCGAACAGTTCGGCCAGCAGCCACAGCAGCAGCGTCGCGTACATCTTCGGCGACTGCATCAGCCGGTCGGCGGCCAGAATGTTGATGACGCCGCGACCACGGTCGGTCTGGATCAGGTCGGAGATGTTGAGCATGGGCTCGCCGAAGATCTGCTCGCCGCCCTGCGACTCCAGCGCCAGGAGGCCACGCTGGATGGCGCCGATCGACGCGGACGAGACGTTGCCGTATTCGGTGGTGAACTGCTTGGCGTTGTCGCCGACGAAGGCGAGCATGGTGCGCAGGTCTTTCAGGTCGAGCAGCAGGAGGCCGTTGTCGTCGGCCACCTTGAACACCAGGTTGAGCACGCCGCTCTGGGTGTCGTTGAGATCGAGCATTCGGGCGAGCAGCAGCGGCCCCATGTCGGAGACGGTGGCGCGCACCGGATGGCCGGCCTCGCCGAACGGATCCCACAGGGTGACCGGGTAGCCCTGAAGTTCGAAGCCTTCGAGCTTCAGCATGTTGACCCGCTCGGTGACCTTGGCGTTGCTGCCGCCCGGCTGCGAAATGCCCGACAGGTCGCCCTTCACGTCCGACATGAAGCAGGGAACGCCTATGCTGGAGAAGTGTTCGGCCAGCGTCTGCAGGGTCACGGTCTTGCCGGTGCCGGTGGCGCCGGTGACGAGACCGTGGCGGTTGGCCATCTGCGGCAGCAGGTGAAGGTCGGTGGCAGCGTTCCTGGCGATGAGCAGCGGTTCGGTCATGACGGTTCCTGTATGCGTGATGCAAGGATTCTAGCGAGTTGGGAGCGCGCGGGGTTCAAGTTTTGAATAGAAGTGTTCGCTAATATTCCGGGTATCATCGAAGCAATACGAAAACAGGGGGAATGCGTTGGCAACGGAAAAACAGGTGCATGAAATCGTCATCGTCGGCGGCGGCGCGGGCGGGCTGGAACTGGCGACCCGTCTGGGCGACAAGCTGGGCAGGAAGAAGCGCGCGAACATCACGCTGATCGATGCCTCGCCTTCGCATATCTGGAAACCGCTGCTGTACGAAGTCGCGGCGGGCAGTCTCGACTCCTACGCCGAGCGGCTGGAATACCTGGCGCAGGGGCACTGGCACGGCTTCACCTTCCGCCTCGGCCGCATGGATGGCCTCGACCGCGCGCGCCAGGAGATCAGCGTCGCGCCGACGCTGGATGAAGCGGGCGTCGAAATCATTCCGCGCCGCAGCTTTCATTACGACACCCTGATCATCGCAGTCGGCTCGGTCGGCAACGACTTCGGCGTACCGGGGGTGAAGGAACACTGCATCATGCTCGACACCCCCGAGCAGGCACGTGAATTCCACCGCCGCCACATCAACGCCGGCCTGCGCGCCAACACCCAGCCCGAGGCGGTCGCGCCCGGCCAGCTCACCGGCGGCATCGTCGGCGCCGGCGCCACCGGCGTCGAACTCGCCGCCGAACTGCACGACACCACGCGCGAACTGTCGGCCT
>JAIBFE010000394.1 GCA_019459705.1 Thiobacillus sp.
CAAGTCATGGGTCAGGCAGCGGTGTTCGTCGTGGCAGTTTTCCTTGCCGCCGCACTGGGTCGCATCGATGGGTTCGTCCACCGCGCGAATGATGTCGGCCACGCTGACGTCAGCCAGCGCGCGGGCGAGGTAGTAGCCGCCGCCGGGGCCGCGTACGCTTTCGACCAGTTCATGGCGGCGCAGACGGCTGAACAACTGTTCCAGATAGGACAGGGATATGTCCTGACGCTCGCTGATGCCGGCCAGCGTGACCGGATTCTTGCCGCCGCGCAGGGCCAGATCCAGCATGGCGGTAACGGCAAAGCGACCCTTGGTGGTCAATCTCATGACTTGTTCTCCTGAAATTTCGCCCGAACTATAAAATTCCCGAGCATTTCAGTCAACTATTACTTACCCTAGCAATTTAGTCAACTATTTTGTTCAAATAGTTCGGGTCGAAATCGTCGGGTTTGTCCTGCCCGGCAGGCACCTCGGCGCCCAGTTTCTGCAGCTGCGCCAGGATCAGTTCGAGTCGGTGGTCGATGTGGGCCGAATGGTCGATCAGTCCATGAATCGCCTTCACGACCGGATCATTCATGTCGGCCGAAATGGCGTAGGCCGAGAAGCCCAATTTCTCCGCCTGCTGGTTGCGCTGCTTCTCGGCTGCGCTGTCCAGGATGCGGGCCGGAATACCCACCGCTGTCGCATTGGCCGGCACGTCCTTCACCACCACGGCGTTGGAGCCGACCCGCGCGCCTGCGCCAATGGTGATCGGGCCGAGGATCTTGGCGCCCGCCCCCACCACCACGCCGGGCATCAGGGTGGGATGGCGCTTGCCCTTGTTCCACGAGGTGCCGCCGAGCGTCACGCCGTGATACAGGGTGCAGTCGTCGCTGATCTCGGCGGTTTCGCCTACCACCACTCCCATGCCGTGGTCGATGAAGACGCGGCGGCCAATGGTGGCGCCGGGGTGGATTTCGATGCCGGTGAGCCAGCGCCCGAGGTGCGAGGTGAAGCGCGCCAGCCACTTCCACTGCATGCGCCAGAGCTTGTGGGCCAGGCGGTGGATGACGATGGCATGAAAGCCCGGATAGGTGGTGACGACTTCGAAGGTCGTGCGCGCGGCCGGATCGCGGTCGAATACGACGGCAATGTCTTCCTTGAGTTGGCTGAGCAGTTTCATGCGCTTGAGGATGCTATTTCCCAGTAATTTAGTCAACTATTCCGCATCGCGGTTCCGTGCCCGGTTCGCACGCTGCTGAGCCTCCTGGGCAGCGGTCAGGATGCCGCGCAGAATGTTCACTTCCTCCTTCGCCAGCCGGGTGCGCGCGAACAGCCGCCGCAGTTTCAGCATCAGCTTGCCGGGCGAGCCGGGATTGAGGAATTCCAGCTCGGCGAGCGCGGTTTCCAGGTGGCTGTAGAACTTCTCCACCTCGTTGCCCGTCGCCGCGTCCATCTCCGGCTGCGGCCAGCTTGCATGGCCCAGCCAGGCCTGACGGATCTCGTAGCTCAACACTTGCACCGCCGCGGCCAGATTCAGCGAGCTGTAGTCGGGATTGGCGGCGATCGTCACCAGACCCTGACACAGGCTCAATTCCTCGTTCGACAGGCCGCTGGTCTCGTTGCCGAACACCAGCGCCACCGGTCCGGCCTGCGCTTCGGTCAGCAAACGGGTCGACGCCTCGGGCGGCGTCAGCACC
>JAIBFE010000012.1 GCA_019459705.1 Thiobacillus sp.
CCACCAGCGGCGTGGTATCGGTCAACGGCCAGAACGTCGGGCGCCTGTCCCACCGCGCCGTGCCCTACCTGCGCCGCAACATCGGCCTGGGAGAAACCGTCGACGACCTGCGGCCGTTCGATGCGCGCGAATTCGTCGAAGCGGTGTTTACCGCATGATCAGTTTCAGCCAGGTCACCAAACGCTATCCCGGCGGGCACGAGGCGCTGAACACTGTCAATCTCACCATCGAGCAGGGTGAGCTGGTTTTCCTGATTGGTCATTCAGGCGCCGGAAAAAGCACCCTGCTGAAACTCATTGCCGCCATCGAGCGGCCCACCAGCGGCGTGGTATCGGTCAACGGCCAGAACGTCGGGCGCCTGTCCCACCGCGCCGTGCCCTACCTGCGCCGCAACATCGGCCTGGTGTTCCAGGACCACAAGCTCCTGTTCGACCGCAACGTGATCGAAAACGTGCTGCTGCCGCTCGACATCGCCGGAACCGACCGCCGCGAGGCGCTGAAGCGCGCGCGCGCCGTCATCGACAAGGTCGGCCTGCTCAAGCGCGAGAAAGCCAACCCGGTCAGCCTCTCCGGCGGCGAACAGCAGCGCCTGTGCATCGCCCGTGCGCTGGTCAGCCGCCCCGCTCTCTTGCTGGCTGACGAGCCGACCGGCAACCTCGATGCCGGCTACGCCGCCGACATCATGGCCATGTTCCGAGACTTTCATCAGGTCGGCACCACGCTGGTGATCGCCACCCACGACGACCGCGCCATCAGCGCGCTGGGCGGCCGCACGCTCCGACTCGACCACGGCAAGGTCGCGGAGGTGTCGGCATGATCGGCTGGCTGCGTCACCAGAAGCACGCCCTCACCGCTGCGCTGCGCCGCCTGCGTTCGCAAGCGCTCACCACCCTGCTCACCGCCCTGGCGATGGGGGTGGCGATCAGCCTGCCCAGCGGACTGTATCTGCTGCTCGGCAACCTGAGCGGACTGGCGGGCGATCTGCCCGCCCAGCCGGAAATCAGCGTGTTCCTCGACAGCAGCGTGTCGACTGCACAAAAACAGGCCATCGCCGCCCGGCTCAAGCAGTCCGACATCGCGCAGGTCCGCTTCGTGCCCAAGGACGAAGCGCTGGCGGCGCTGAGTACGGCACAAGACCTTTCCGACATCAGCGCAGGCCTCACAGAAAACCCCTTGCCGGACGCCTGGGTGGTCCGGCCGCACGCAACGTCACGCGAGGAAATGGCACGGGTGGCGGCCGATCTTGGCAAAATGCCCGGGGTAGCGGAAACCCACCTCGACAGCCAGTGGGCAGAACGCCTGCAGGCCGCGCTCGCCATCGGTCGCACTGGCGTCTGGCTGCTGGCCGGCCTGTTTGCCATCGCGCTAGTCGCCATCTCGGGCAATGCCATCCGTGCCCAGGTGCTGGCCCGGCGCGACGAAATCCTCGTCAGCCGGCTGATCGGCGCCACCGACCGCTACATCCGCCGCCCTTTTCTCTATGTGGGCGCACTCCAGGGCCTGCTGGGCGGGCTGGCTGCAGGCGGCGTACTGGCCATTGCGGGCGGGATATTGCGCGCACCGGTTGAACGGCTGGCCGGCCTGTATGGCTCGACCTTTCATCTGCTGCCTCCGGCCCCGCTCGAAATCGTCGCCGTACTCGGCCTGACCGGCCTGTTTGGCTGGCTCGGCGCCTGGTTTTCAGTGTCACGCACGCTGCGTCAGGTCGAAGCCACGCGCTAAGGCCTCTTATTTGCGGAACCCCTCGCGGCCTTAGCACTCTTATACTGGGAGTGCTAAAATGGTTTAAAGGGGGTTTTACACGCATGAATCAAACGATGTCTTTACCCATCCCTGCGGCTTACAGTCTGGATAGCTATATTCAGACCGTCAATCGCTATCCCATGCTCAGTCTGGAAGAAGAGCAGCAGTTGGCACGCGCATGGCATGACAAGCAGGACGTCGAGGCCGCCCGCCAGTTGGTGGTTTCGCACCTGCGCGTGGTCGTCAGCGTGGCACGCCATTATCTCGGCTATGGATTGCCCCACGCCGACCTCATCCAGGAAGGAAATGTCGGCCTGATGAATGCGGTGAAGCGCTTCGACCCGGACCGCGGCGTGCGTCTGGTGTCGTTTGCGCTGCACTGGATTCGCGCCGAGATCCACGAATACGTGCTGAAAAACTGGCGCCTGGTCAAGGTCGCCACCACCAAGGCTCAACGCAAGCTGTTCTTCAACCTGCGCAGCCTCAAGCAGTCGCTCAATGCCCTGACGCTCAAGGAAGCCGACGCCATGGCGCGTGAGCTCAATGTCAGCCGCAAGGATGTGCTGGAAATGGAAACCCGCCTGTCGGGGCATGACGTTTCCATCGATCCGACAGTGGACGACGGCGAGGAAAGCTACAGTCCCCTGGCTTATCTGGCGAGCCCGGACGAAAACCCGGCGCAATTGCTGGAGCGCGAGCAGACCGAACAGCTGCGCCATACCGGTCTTGTCACTGCGCTGGAAAACCTCGATGAGCGCAGTCGCCACATCATCAAGGCACGCTGGCTAACCGAAGGCGAAGCGGCGACGCTGCACGAACTGGCCGCCGAGTATGGCGTTTCTGCCGAGCGGATTCGTCAGATCGAGGCGCGCGCTTTGCAAAAAATGCGGGCGCTGATCCCTGCCTGACACGGCGCGTACCCATCCAGGGCCCCCGCCATCGCGGGGCCTTTCTGTGTCCATTGAAGTCCTGGATTGACATCTCCATCCGTTTCTTCTGACCGCGCAAGCACGCATTTGCTAGCATGAAGGTTCTGCTGCCATGGCCTGACTGCATGACTTGCCCTTGTTTCCAGAGTCCCACCCCGACACAGCGCTTGCAGGTATTTGCTGCCCGATCCGGGATGGGGCAAGCCGGCATCTTCAGGCGTGTTTGCGCCGAAACGTGTATTGCCCTCGGTTTCGCTTTCAGCATGCTTTGCGCGCTGCCGGCTGTTGCCGACAGTTTCGTTGCCGCTGCGCCGGCCGACCCTCCCGAGGCGGTCTGGAGCCAGCCTGCACCGTTTGCACCGAATCCTCCCCGCTTCATCGGCCTGGGCGCGGCGCAGCATGAGGATGCCATTGAGACGTCACTGGGTTATAACTGGCGGGGGGCCTTGGTTGAGAAGCCGGACTGGCGTGGGGTTGGCCGTGATGTTGGCTATTTTCTCGGCTACCAGTTTGCCGCCATCGCCGTGCTGTATGTTGCCCCGGAAAGCATATCGGGCTGGAGCCGGGAGCAGAAGGAAAACTACAGTTTCGACAAATGGCGCAACAATGTCAGCAAGCCGGTGTGGGACGAAGATCGCTGGTGGATCAATTACATCCTGCACCCATACTGGGGGGGCGCCTCTTACATTCAAGCGCGGGGCCGCGGCTTGGACCGGGTCCAGGCCTTTGTGTATTCGGCACTGTTGTCGACGCTCTTCGAATACGGCGCGGAAGCGCTGGCAGAGCCTGTTTCCGCGCAGGATCTGGTGGTGACACCGGTGGTCGGCGCGCTGGTCGGCGAATACCTCTTTACGCCCCTGCGGGAACGCATCCGCGCCAAACCCGGAAAGCTCGACTGGGTGGACAAGACCCTCCTCTTTGTCACCGACCCGCTTGGCGTGATGAGTGCGGAAACCGACCACTTGCTGGGGATAAAAACGACGCTGCAATGGCAGCCCATCGGCATGCGACTCTCCGCAACGGGAGTGGACGCCGCAGGCGCGCCTGGCATGGCGCGCAATCCTGCGCCGGTCTGGGGGCTGCGATTTCGTGCAGAGTGGTAAACCGGCGACCAGGAAACCTTTGCTGTGGTTCCTGGCGCGGCGAACAGCGTTCCCCAAACAAATCAGCCCCGCAATGCGGGGCTGATTTGTTTGGGGCGGGGATCCGTCAGAAAAACGAACCGATCAATACCGACAGAATGCTGATCCATGACCAGACAATCAGTCCGACCACCACCACCATGGGGAAACCTTGAAAAGTCAGTAGCTGTTTCATTGTGCATACTCCATTAAAGTTGATGAATTTTAGTTTATTCGTCTTTACTGCTCAAGCGTCGCCCGGGCAGCAGGGGATCGTCGTCGTCCATCAGGATCCGTTCGGCCGGGCCTTCAAGGTCGTCGAACTGGCCGCTTTTGATCGACCAGAACACGCCCACGATGATCAGCAGCACAAAGATGCCGGACAGCAGGAACAGGAACCCCATGATGCCGCTCATGGCGCGACCAGTTCCTGCGTCATTTGATAGCGCACCTCACGGTCGCGCAGCAGGCGCAGTTCGACCAGCCAGCGCCCGCTGGCCGGCAGGCGCAGCACCCCGCCATAGGTGCCGGCGTCGAGCGCGCCCAGCGGCAAGGTGAGCGCAGCCTGAGCGGCGCCTGGACGCAGCAGGCGCAACTCGGCCTCGATGCGGTCGACGGGAAGGCCAGTCCGGTCCTTGACGCGGACTTCAACCGCACGCGCCACCTCGTTACTGTCGAGGCCGCTCATTTCAACCTGCCAGCCGAGTTCCGACTCGCGTTGCGCTTGGGACAGTTCGGACGAAACCGCCTTGGCTGCCCCCTGCCCATGCGCCTCCACCCCGGAAAATCCGCTATAAACCGCCGTCCCGTCACTGCCCAGCCACCAGCGGGCAAGCGGCTCCGGCAGCCCGTTTTTCGCGATATACAGCAAGGTTCCGTTGACCACGACCAAGCCCAGGAAAAAGGCCGTCAAAAGCTTGGGCGCCCAGTGCATGCGCCCGGCGCCACGCCGGCGGAACTGGGTGACGGCATACAACACCAGGCCCGCGGCGAGGAACACAGAGATGTGGATGGCCACCACATCCAGCCCCGGCCAGCGGCCGATGATGAGAAAGAAATACCCCAGCAGCGGCAGCAACCCCGCCAGCAGAGCACGCAAAATCGGGGGCAGGCCGCGGATTGCCCCCCCCGCCACATACAGCACAAACACTGCGGCCAGTCCGCCGAACAGGGTGGTCAGCGTATTCATGGGCGCTTCCCGGGTGTGTCGAAACGGACCTTCTCGGACCGCTCTTCCGCGGGCTTGCCCTGCGGCGTGATAACCAGTTCGAAATGCGGCGTTTTCGTCGCCACCGCCAAAGGCAGCCGGACGCTGGCCTGCACCAGGCCGCTGTGTCCCGGTTTGATGGTGATTTCGCGGAAATTGCCGAGGTCGAGCGCGTCGGCCGGAATGCCGCGCGCGCTGATCACATAGACTTGATCCTGTGCCGCCTTGTTGGTGATGCGGATCTGGTAGCGGTTGCGGATGTCGCCGTTCGACAGCACCACATAGAGCGGCTGGCGGATCTGGTTGACGGCACGGTCGAAGCTCCCGCGCGTGGCCACGCTATAGCCGAGGTAGCCGGTCATCAGCACCAACGCCACACCGTAGCCGATGGTTTTCAGACGTTTCCACTGCACCTTGGGGGCGGCAGGCGTTGCCGCAGCCAGATTCTTTTCCGAGTCGTAGCGGATCAGGCCGCGCGGGAAGCCGAACGAATCCATGATGGTGTTGCAGGCGTCGATGCACAGCCCGCAGGAGATGCATTTGTATTGCAGACCCTCGCGAATATCGATCCCGACCGGACAGACCTGCACGCACAGGCCGCAATCGACGCAATCGCCGTAGCCTTTTTCTTGGCGTTCGGCGAGCGCACGCTGCCCCGCGCTCAGATTGTCGCGCCGGCGTTCGACGGCAACGCCCCCTTCTGCTGCGGCGCGTCGACGTTCCGTGACGATGCCACGTCCTGCGCGCACCACCGCTCGGCCAAGCGTCCCTTCACCGCGCCGGGCATCGTAATGCACGGCCAGCGTCTCCGCTTCGTACATCACGCTCTGGAAGCGGCCGTACGGGCAGACATAGGTGCAGATCTGCTCGCGCATCAGGCCGGCCGCGGCGTAAGTCGACAGGGTGAGGATGCCCGTCGTGATGTAGGCCGCGGTGGCGGCCTGCGCGGTGAAAAAGTCCACCACCAGCTGCGGCGCATAGGTGAAATAGGCGACAAAGGTCAGACCGGTCCAGAACGAAGCCAGCACCCACAGGACATGCGTGCCGCCGACCTTGAGTACCTTTTCGCGATCCCAGGGTTGACGGTAAAGACGCACCCGGGCCGGACGCTCACCCTGAATCTTGTGCTCGATCCAGATGTAAAAATCGGTCCACAACGTCTGGAAACAGAAGTAGCCGCAGAACGCGCGCCCCACCAGCCCGGTGACGAAGAACAGCAGAATCGCGGCGATGAACAGCAGCAGCGCCAGCCAGATGACGTCCTGCGGATAGACCGTGAGACCGAAGATCAGGAAGCGGCGTCCCGGCAGATCGAACAGGACAGCCTGTGCCGGCGCGTCCAGCCGCGACCACGGCAGCCACGGCAACAGGAAATAGATCGCGTAGGCAAGCACCAGTACCGAAGTCTTGAAACGACGAAAATTCCCCTTCACCGAACGGGTGAAGATGGGAATGCGCTTCTGATATAGGCCAAGCTGATCTTCTAATCCTGTTTGCATGGTGTCCTAGTCTGCATAGGCCGGAAACAAAAGCCCCCGAGAACGGGGGCTTTGCTCATTTGCTCAGTCGACGGCCTTACTGTCCGCCGCCCAGTTCATGAACGTAGACTGTCAGAACCTTGATTTGTTCAGGCGACAGGCGACCCGCCCAAGCTGGCATCACGCCCCTGTTGAGGCCGCTCGAGATGACGCCGCGGATCGCCGCGATCTTGCCCTCGGCACCTTCCGCGGCCGGCACATCAGCCCACAGCCAGATGTTGTCGGTCAGGTTGGGGGCGCCGATGTCCTTGCGGCCCTTGGCATCGCTGCTGTGGCAGTAATAGCAGGCTGCGGTTTCGCTGTGGAACAGCACATTGCCGGCGGCGGCCTTGCCTGCATCGTGATTGGTGCCGGAGAGGCTGGCCACATAATTCGCCAGCTGGTCGATCTGCTCGCCGGACAGCACTTCGCCGAAGGTCGGCATGTAACCGCGGCGACCGCCCATCAGCGTTTCGTGGATCGTGTCGAACGAGCCGCCGTACAGCCAGTCATCGTCGGTCAGGTTGGGGAAAAAGCCGACCACGCCTTGGCCGCCAGCCTGGTGGCAAGGCGCGCAGTTATCGGCGAACAGCGCCTTGCCAGAGGACAGGATGAAGCCGTTCATCTCGGGGTCTTTTGCGATCTGTTCATACGTCATCGCCGACACCTTGTCGAAGTAGGGCTTTTGCGCGGACGCAGCCTGATTCAGGTCTTCCAGCAGCAGGGCACGGGTATTCCAGCTGTGCGTCTTGGTTTCACCTTCGCTGTTGACGTAGGTGATGTCCGATACGCCACCGATCCAGCCCTTGCCGAACGGCCACGACGGATAAATGGTCCAGTACACGATGGAAAAGATCACCGTGGCATAGAAGGTGTAGACCCACCACGCCGGCAGCGGATTGTTGTATTCCTGCAGGTCGCCGTCCCAGGCGTGTCCCGTGGTTTGAACCGTTTGAGATTGTAGTTTTTGCTCGCTCATTGCTTGTCCTTCGTGCCTTCCTGATCATCCTGAAACGGTATAAAGCGGTACGACTCCAGCTGCTTGCCCCGCTTTTTGCTCCCGTACACGTAGATCACGATGCCGATAAAGGTGACGAAAAAAATGATCAGGGCCAGAGGCTTGGTGTTTTCAGGTTTGGAAAACCACATCAACCATTCCATGTTTCGGCCCTCGACTGTGACGTTCAGCGGTTGTCGACGAACGCGTCGTCGCTGTATTTACTGAAATCGACCATGGTACCCAGCACCTGCAGATAGGCCACCAGCGCATCCATTTCAGAAATACCGGAACGATCGCCGTCGTAGTTGCCGAAGTTGGCCTGCTCGCCCAGATTCTTCTTCGCGTCGGGGATGTGCAGTTGTTTGGCGACGGTTACGCCGAACTTGGTCACATTGGCGTCGTACTCGGCCTGCGACAGCGAATACGGCACGCCCACCGTGCGCAGCGCCTTCATGCGGCTGGCCGTATCGGAAATATCCAGCGGGGTCGACAGCAGCCACGGGTAATTCGGCATCACCGACTCGGGCACCATCGAACGCGGCGCAACCAGATGCTGCACATGCCATTCGTTCGAATACTTGCCGCCCACGCGCGCCAGATCCGGGCCGGTGCGCTTGGAACCCCACTGGAACGGATGGTCGTACTGCGATTCCGCCGCCAGCGAGTAATGGCCGTAGCGCAGTTTTTCGTCGCGGAACGGGCGAATCATCTGCGAGTGGCAGGTGTAGCAGCCTTCGCGGATATAGATGTCGCGGCCGCGCTGCTCCAGCGGGGTGTACGGACGCACGCCCTCGACCTTTTCGATCGTCTTGTCGATGAAGAACAGCGGTGCAATTTCCACCAGGCCGCCGACGCTGATCGCCAGCATGGTCAACACGGCCATCAGGCCGATGTTGGTTTCAATCCATTCGTGTTTGAAGTTGATGTTCATGTCTTATTGTCCCTGATTCATGCATGCGCCATCTTGGCAGCCAGCTTGGCTTCCAGTGCCGCGCTTTCGCGCTTGCCCTGGCGGATGGTCATGAACATGTTGAAGGCCATCAGTGAAGCGCCGCTGAGGAAGAACATGCCGCCAATGGCACGCATCGCGTAGAAGGGCATCATCGCCGCGACCGACTCGGCGAACGAGTACTGCAGGTTGCCGAACTCGTCGAAGGCACGCCACATCAGACCCTGGGTGATGCCGGAAATCCACATCGCGACGATGTACAGCACGATGCCGATGGTGGCCAGCCAGAAGTGCCACTCGACCAGCTTGCGGCTGTATATCTTGGTGTCCCACAGCTTGGGCATCATGTGGTACAGCGAGCCGAAGGAGATCATCGCCACCCAGCCCAGCGCACCGGAGTGCACGTGGCCCACGGTCCAGTCGGTGTAATGCGACAGCGCGTTGACTTCCTTCAGCGACATCATCGGGCCCTCGAAGGTCGACATGCCATAGAACGACAGCGCGACAATCATGAAGCGCATGACCGGGTCGGTGCGCAGCTTGTCCCAGGCACCCGACAGGGTCATGATGCCGTTGATCATGCCGCCCCACGAGGGCATCAGTAGCAGGATCGAGAACGCAGCGGCCAGCGACGAGGTCCAGTCGGGCAGCGCGGTCCAGTGCAGGTGGTGCGCGCCCACCCACATGTACATGAAGCGCAGCGCCCAGAAGTGGACGATGGACAGGCGATAGGAATAGATCGGACGGCCGGCCTGCTTGGGCACGAAGTAATACATCATGCCGAGGAAGGCAGCCGTCAGGAAAAAGCCCACCGCGTTGTGGC
>JAIBFE010000045.1 GCA_019459705.1 Thiobacillus sp.
GGGGGGGGGGGCTTTTCTGGGGCGGCCGGCGGCCGGCGGGCGGGGGCCGCCAGCCCCCCCCCCCGGGCCGGGAGAATTACATGAAAAAGAACAGACGCTTATGAAAGAGAAACTGCGTCTCAGCGGCGAACACAGCCCCCAGCATTCAATTCCGCTTATAGACGTCCTCGAAGCGCACGATGTCGTCTTCGCCCAGATAGGTGCCCGACTGCACCTCGATCATGTGCAGGTCGATCTTGCCGGGGTTCTCCAGCCGGTTCGTCGTACCCAACGGGATGTAGGTCGACTGGTTTTCGGTCAGCAGCATGACCTCCTCGCCACAGGTGACGCTGGCGGTGCCGGAGACCACGATCCAGTGCTCGGCGCGATGGTGATGCATCTGCAGACTGAGCTTCTCGCCCGGTTTGACCATGATGCGCTTGACCTGGAAGCGCTCACCCTCGTCGATGCCTTCGTACCAGCCCCAGGGCCGGTAGACCTGCTTGTGAACCAGGTGTTCGCAGCGCTTTTCGGCTTTCAGGCGGTCAACCAGTTTTTTCACGTCCTGCACCTGGTCCTTGTTTGCCACCAGCACCACGTCGGCGGTTTCCACCACCACCAGGTCGGACACGCCGAGCAGCGCCACCATGCGGGTTTCGGCACGGACGAAATTGTTGCGGGCGTTTTCCAGCATGACGTCGCCACGGGTCGCGTTACCCTGCTCGTCCTTTTGCGCCACCTCCCACAGGGCAGACCAGGCGCCGATATCGTTCCACGCCATGTCGGCCGGAACCACAGCGGCACGGCGGGTGTGTTCCATTACCGCGTAGTCGACCGACACCGATGGGCAGGCCTCGAATTCGGCAGGGGCAAGCCGCACGAAATCGAGATCGGGCGTGGCGGCATCCAGCGCGGCACGACTGGCTTCCAGAATGTCGGGGCGCAACGTCTGCAACTCGCTGAGAAAATCCGACGCGCGGAACAGGAACATGCCGCTGTTCCAGAAATAATCGCCTGAATCGACATACTGCTGCGCGGTGGCGAGGTCGGGTTTTTCGACGAACGCCGCCACCTCGTACGCGCCTGCGCTACCCGACAGTTGCATCCCCTTGCGGATATAGCCATAGCCGGTTTCGGGGGTGGTGGCAACGATGCCAAACGTGGCGAGGCGGCCGTTCTGCGCTGCCTGTGCTGCGGTCTGAATGGCCGCATGAAACGCCGCCACGTCGCCGATCAGGTGATCGGCCGGCAACACCAGCATCAGTGCGTCGGGGTCGTCGCGCGACAGCATCAGCGCCGCCACGGCAATGGCCGGCGCGGTATTGCGCCCCACCGGTTCCAGCACGATGGCACGCGGCTGGGCGCCGATCTGGCGCATCTGCTCGGCAATCATGAAGCGATGCTCGACGTTGCATACCATCAGCGGTGCGGTCATTTCCGGCATGTCTGCCAATCGGCTGACAGTGTCCTGCAGCAGGCTGTGATCGCTGACTAGCGGCAACAGCTGTTTGGGCAAAGCCGCTCGTGACAGGGGCCACAGACGCGTGCCCGAGCCGCCTGAAAGAATCACGGGATGGATGGTGGTCATATCGTGTGCTCGGTTAACAAGTCATTTCGTCGATTGAGGCAAATTCTGTTCCAGACACAGCGCCAACGCGGTTTCCCAGTCGGGCAACCGCACGCCGAACGTCGCTGCCAGCTTGTCGCAGTTCAGCTGCGAGTTGGCCGGGCGCGCCGCGGGCGTAGGGTAGCCAGAGGTGGGGATCGCCGTGAGGCTGGCCAGTTTTTCATTCGCGCCAGCCAGCTGCGCCAGGATCGCCGCGGTAAAGCCATGCCAGCTGGTGCGCCCGCCGCAGCTCAGATGATATATGCCGGAGGTTGCAGTTTGCTCGGGCCGGTCCAGCCAGCGCGCAATCGCCAAAGCAGCCGCCTCGGCAATCAGGCGCGACCAGGTCGGCGCACCGAACTGGTCATCGACCACCGCCAGGCTGTCGCGTTCGCGCGCCAGCCGCTGCATGGTCAAGAGGAAATTGCGCCCGCGCAGGCCATAGACCCAGCTGGTGCGCAGGATCAGGTGTGGAATGCCGGCGTGCTGCACCGCCTGCTCCCCGGCCAGCTTGGTTACACCGTACACTCCTAGCGGATTGGGCGCGTCAGTTTCGATATAGGCACCTGGCTTGCGCCCGTCGAAGACATAATCGGTGGAGAAATGCACCAGTGGGATGCCGCAGGCGGCCAGCTCGGCCGGCGCAGCGGCGTTGATGGCCTGCGCCAGACCGGGCTCGGACTCTGCCTTGTCGACAGCGGTGTAAGCGGCCGGGTTGACGATCAGATCCGGCGCAAGCGCCGCCACGCTGCCGCGGATGCCCGCCGTGTCGGCAAGGTCGAGGCAGTTGCGGTCAGCGGCAATGACCTCGCCCAGCGGCGCCAGCGCGCGCTGCAACTCCCACCCGACCTGGCCGCTGACGCCGGTAAGCAGGATTCTCACGCAAACACCTCGCATTCGGCGAGCGGCAGGCCGGCCTGGTCCTTGGCGGACAGTAACGGCGCGCCGTCCAGCGGCCAGTCGATGGCGAGCGCCGGGTCGTTCCACAGCAGGCTGCGCTCGAACTGCGGCGCGTAGTAGTCAGTGGTCTTGTAGAGAAATTCGGCGTGCCCGGACAGCACCAGAAACCCGTGTGCGAAGCCCGGCGGGATCCATGCCATGTCATGCGTCTCGGCCGACAGCCTCATCGTGGCGACACGTCCGAAATGCGGCGAGCTGCGGCGCAGGTCGACCGCCACGTCGAACACCTCGCCTACCGCCACGCGCACCAGCTTGCCCTGCGGCTGCCGGATCTGATAATGCAGGCCACGCAGCACGCCTTGGGCCGAGCGCGAATGGTTGTCCTGCACGAACTCGGCATCGATGCCCAGCCCGGCAAAGGACTTGCGGTTGTAGCTCTCGAAGAAGAAGCCGCGCGCATCGCCAAATACTTTGGGACGCAGCAGCAGAACCTCGGGGTGCTGGGTGGCGATGATCTCCATCAGAACACCCGGTCGTGCAGCACGTCCATGAGGTAGCGCCCGTAGCCGTTTTTCATCAAGGGCTGCGCCAGCGCCTGCAGTTGGCCGCCATCGATGAAGCCCTGGCGGTAGGCGATCTCCTCAGGACAAGCGATTTTCAGGCCCTGGCGCTTCTCGATGGTCTGGATGTAGAGCGCCGCCTCGATCAGCGAATCGTGCGTGCCGGTGTCGAGCCAGGCCTGGCCGCGCCCCATCACCTCCACATCGATTTCCCCCCATTCGAGATACTGACGGTTCACGTCGTTAATCTCCAGTTCGCCGCGCGGCGACGGCTTCAGGGCACGCGCGATGTCGATCACCCGGTTGTCGTAGAAATACAGGCCAGTGACGGCATAGCGCGATTTGGGCTGCGCGGGCTTTTCCTCCAGGCTGACTGCATGCCCGGCCGCGTCGAATTCGACCACGCCGTAACGCTCGGGATCCTGCACCGGATAGGCGAACACCGTGGCGCCCTGCGTGCGCTGTCCCGCCGCCTGCAGATCCTGGCTCAGCTCGTGGCCGTAGAAGATGTTGTCGCCCAGCACCAGGGCACTGGGATCAGAGCCGATGAAATCGCTGGCGATGAGGAAGGCCTGCGCCAGCCCCTCGGGCGCGGCCTGCACCGCGTACTGGATGTTGAGCCCCCACTGTGCGCCGTCACCCAGCAACTGCTCGAAGCGCGGCGTGTCCTGCGGGGTGGAAATCAGCAGCATGTCGCGGATTCCGGCCAGCATCAGCGTGGTCAGCGGATAGTAGACCATGGGTTTGTCGTACACCGGCAGCAGCTGCTTGGAAACAGCCTGGGTAATGGGGTACAGCCGGGTGCCGGACCCGCCGGCTAGGATGATGCCTTTGCGTGTGCTCATGCTTGGTTATCTGCGTAATTTTTGGACACCCAGTTGCGGTATTCGCCGCTGGTCACGTGGGCCACCCAGTCCTGGTTGGCCAGATACCAGGCTACTGTCTTGCGGATCCCGGTCTCGAAGGTTTCGCTCGGCGTCCAGCCGAGTTCGCTCTCGATCTTGGCGGCGTCGATCGCATAGCGCTGGTCATGGCCGGGGCGATCCTTGACGAAGGTGATCAGGCTGGCATGGGGGATCACCCGCGAACCGGGATGCAGATCGTCGAGCATGGCGCACAGGGTTTTCACCACATCGAGATTGGTTTTTTCGTTGCAGCCACCGATGTTGTAAGTCTCCCCCACCCGCCCTGCTTCCAGCACACGGCGGATCGCGCTGCAATGGTCGCCCACATAGAGCCAGTCGCGAATATTTCTGCCGTCACCGTAGATCGGCAGCGGCTTGCCCGCCAGCGCATTGTGGATGACCAGCGGAATGAGCTTTTCGGGAAACTGCAGCGGACCATAATTGTTCGAGCAGTTGGTGGTCAGCACCGGCAGGCCATAGGTGTGGTGGTAGGCCCGCACCAGATGATCCGACGCGGCCTTCGACGCCGAATACGGGCTGTTCGGCGCATAGGGGGTGGTTTCGGAGAAAGCCGGATCAGCTGGTCCGAGCGAGCCATACACCTCGTCGGTCGAGACGTGCAGAAAACGGAACCTCGCCTGCTCGTCTTCGGGCAACTGCGTCCACCATGACCGTACCGATTCCAGCAGATTGAAGGTGCCGACCACATTAGTCTCGATGAACTCGGCGGGACCGTGAATGGAGCGGTCGACGTGGCTTTCTGCCGCGAAATTGATCACCGCGCGGGGACGGTGATCACGCAGGAGGGCATCCACCACCGCGCGGTCGCCAATGTCGCCCTGCACAAAAGCATGCCGTGCATCGCCCTGCAGCGGTCGCAGATTCTCCAGATTGCCCGCATAGGTCAGTTTGTCGAGATTGAGGACGGGCTCGTTTTCCTCGGCGAGCCAGTCCAGAACGAAATTGGCGCCGATGAAGCCCGCGCCGCCGGTGACAAGAATCATGTTGAGCTCAGGGTTGGTTGGTTGGAATACTGGATTTTTCGGCAGGAACAAAGCCGCCGGCGTATTCAAGCTTGCCGCTGGCGCGCAGTTTCCTGATTTCGGCTTCCAGCAGGGTTTTGCGTTTTTCGCCCAGCAAAACACGCTTGATCGCATCGCTGGCCTGTTCCTGTGTCACGGGCTGCGACTGGCTGCCCTGCAACTGCAGCACGCTGACGCGATTTCCTCCCATCGGCACCACGACCACCTGGCCGTCTTTCATGTTTGCGAGCTGCGCCAGCATGGGAGCCGGAATCTGTTCCGCCGGCTTGACCACCACCCCCGCCTTGCTGTCGATGCCCTGCCCGCCCAGCCAGTCTGCAAAATCAGCCAGAGTCCGGCTCTGTTTGAGCTGCGCCTGCACCGCGGCGACACGCGCAGGATCGAGCTGCAGTTCCAGTTCCTGAACGCGGTACACCTTGCGCTGCTCGAACAGTTCGGGATGCCGGGTGTAATAGTCCTGGATTTCAGTGGCCGCAGGTTCGGCCAGGTTCTTGAACAGGTGTTCCATGTAAGCCTCGACCAGCACCTGGCGCTGCGCCTGCTGCATGGCCAGTGCAACCTCCGGCACTTTGTCCAGTTTGGCTTGTTTGGCTGCATTGCTGACCAGATGCTGGTCAATCAAGGCTTCCAGCACCTTGCCGCGTGCCTGGTTGGTTTCAGCCACATTCAACTTGTCCAGGCGAGCCACGGCACGGTCAAGTTCGGCCTCACTGATGATTTCGCCGCCCACCTTTGCAGCAACGGGATCCCCGGCCGTCACTGCCGGCTGCTCGCAGCCGGGCAGCATCACAGACAGGGTGGCGATTGCCACAAGGAATGATGCGCGATGGATTTTCATGGGCACTCCGGTCATTCTGTCGAATGGCCGGTATGGTGCGGGATTCGGCCGCATTCAGCAAGCGGCCTCAAGTCATTCACCCGATACGGGCTAAAGAAACAGTCCGTCGCGCCGTAATACAAAATAACTGCTTCAAACTGAATCAATGTGCCAATGGCGAAAACCGTTTATTGGCCTATATTCAGCCAGAGTGGTTGACTTGATTTCCCTTGTAGATCTCCCGGTAGGGTTTATCCCTAGGCGCCCCCCCTCCTGCCACCCGGGTTTTTCGCGGCGCCTCTGGCGCCGCTTTTGTTTGGTTCAGCCGGGTTGGGAGAGTGGTATTGAACGCTGGGGCGTGCAGACACCCGCTGGCAAAGCATGCCCCCGCCGCCCGTCAAAACCGCATGGCATTCAGGGCCGGGGCTGACCTGACGCAGTAAACGAACATCCGAAGCAGGATATTCTTTCCCCTGCGTTCCCCGAGAAGGATGCTGCAGATGCAGCCTGCCTCTTCACAGGCCCGAATCGGCCATCGCTTTCGGACCGGCTGATTGACGGGCTTCCCTCAGGGCTCTTGCCGCCCGTTCCCGTGCACTTTCGTCAGCGAGCCCTTTCGGACCGCTCGATCGACGCGCTTCTGCCAGCGCCTTGGCCGCTTTTTCCCTGGCAAGCTGTTCGTCCTTTTCGCGCTGCGCCGCCAAGGCGATCTGACGGTCATGCTCCGCCTTCAACGCAGCCTCGCGCCGTGCTTGTGCCTGAGCAGCCTCCTGAGCCTGGCGCTGTTTGGCTTCCTTGATTGCAGCCTGCTCGGCCGCCTGCTGGCGCGCCCGCTCCGCTTCCCGTTTGCGCTCCGCTTCCTGCTGTGCTTTCTGGGCTTCCAGGCGCTCACGCGCGTGTTTGAGATCTTCGCGCATCTGCGCCCCGGTCTGACGGATACGTTCACCTACGGACGCCAAATCGGCGTCGGAAACGGTGGCAGGGGGCTCAGCCAAACAAGCGCCTGCGGGCAGCAGGCTGATCAGCGTGACAACAGCAAGGCGCGATGCATGGTGGAGATTCATTGTTATTCCTTCCGTCTGGTCGATGTGCTGCAGGCGCTTGCTTTCACTAGCTGTTTTCTGGTTTCACGGAGGGGGAAACCAGAATCACGATGAATTGCTGACGCACCTGCCGCTTATTCGACTAACGGCCACACATACACAAATCTTTACAGGAATTTAAGCCGGCACCGCTTCCTCAAACTCCAGGCAGACTTTCTCGCTGGCGTCGATATCGACGGTCACCCGTCCGCCGTGCGCCAGCTTGCCGAACAGCAATTCGTCGGCCAGCGCCTTGCGGATGGTGTCCTGGATCAGGCGCGCCATCGGCCGAGCGCCCATCAGCGGATCGAAGCCATGCTTGGCGAGATAGGCCTTCAGCGCATCGGTGAACACCGCCTCGACCTTCTTCTCGTGCAGCTGTTCTTCCAGTTGCATCAGGAACTTGTCGACCACCTGCAGGATGACCTGCTCGGACAGCGGCGCGAACGGGATGATCGCGTCCAAGCGGTTGCGGAATTCCGGCGTGAACATGCGTTTGATCTCGCCCATTTCATCGCCGCTTTCGCGCGAGTTGGAAAAACCGATCGTTGCCTTGTTGAGCATTTCCGCCCCGGCATTGGTCGTCATGACCAGAACCACATTGCGAAAATCGGCCTTGCGTCCATTGGTGTCGGTCAGCGTGCCGTGATCCATCACCTGCAGCAGCACGTTGAAAATGTCCGGGTGGGCTTTTTCAACTTCATCCAGCAAAACAACGGCATAGGGATGCTTGTTGATAGCCTCGGTCAACAGTCCGCCCTGATCGAACCCGACATAACCGGGCGGCGCCCCGATCAGGCGCGACACCGCGTGACGTTCCATGTATTCGGACATGTCGAAGCGAATCAGTTCGACCCCCAGCACATAGGCCAGCTGGCGCGCCACCTCGGTCTTGCCGACGCCGGTAGGGCCGGAAAACAGGAAGTTTCCGATCGGCTTCTGCGGATTGCCCAGCCCGCTGCGTGCCATCTTGATCGCAGTGGCCAGCGCGTCGATCGCCGCGTCCTGGCCGTACACCACCGCCTTGAGGTCGCGGTCCAGCGTCTTCAGCGAGTTCTTGTCGTCGGACGACACGGTGTTGGGCGGAATTCGCGCGATCTTGGCGATGATGTCCTCGATCTCGCGCGGCGTGATCGTTCGTTTCTGTTTGGATTTCGGCAGGATGCGCTGGGCGGCGCCCGCCTCGTCGATCACGTCGATTGCCTTGTCGGGCAGATGGCGATCATTGATGTAGCGCGCCGACAGCTGGGCCGCCGTGGTCAGTGCGGCCGCCGTGTATTTCACGCCATGGTGATCCTCGAAGCGCGACTTCAGCCCGCGCAGGATCGCTACCGTTTCGTTGACCGAGGGCTCCGGCACATCGATCTTCTGGAAGCGCCGCGACAAGGCGTGATCCTTCTCGAAAATGCCGCGATACTCAGCATAGGTAGTCGCGCCAATGCAGCGCAACTGGCCTGACGACAGTGCGGGCTTCAGCAGGTTGGAAGCGTCGAGCGTACCGCCCGACGCAGCCCCGGCACCGATCAGCGTGTGGATTTCATCGATGAAGAGGATGGCTTTCTGATTGTCGGACAACTGTTTCAGCACGCCTTTAAGCCGCTGTTCGAAATCGCCCCGATACTTGGTTCCGGCCAGCAGTGCGCCCATGTCCAGCGCATACACAGTGCTTTGCGCCAGGATATCGGGCACCGCGCCTTCGATGATGCGACGTGCCAGGCCTTCGGCAATGGCGGTCTTGCCTACGCCGGCCTCGCCCACCAGCAGGGGATTGTTCTTGCGCCGGCGGCACAGGGTCTGGATCACGCGCTCGAGTTCCTGGTCGCGCCCGATCAGGGGGTCGATCTTGCCGGCCAGCGCCTGCGTATTCAGATTCTGCGCAAAGCTGTCGAGCGGCGAAGCAGCAGGCGCCTCGGCATTGGTCTCGACAGACTCATCCGAGCGCGGCATCGGTTCGCTCTGCGGGGTCTTGGTGATGCCGTGGGAGATGAAATTGACGATGTCGAGCCGCGTCACGCCCTGCTGGGTGAGGAAATACACCGCGTGCGAATCCTTCTCGCCGAATACGGCCACCAGCACATTGGCGCCGGTCACTTCCTTCTTGCCGGACGACTGCACGTGCAGGATGGCGCGCTGGATCACGCGCTGGAAGCCGAGCGTGGGTTGGGTATCGACCTCGCCCTCGCCTTCGACCTTGGGGGTATGCTCCTCGATGAAGGCGCCGAGCTGTTCGCGCATGGCCTCGATGTTGGCGCCGCAGGCACGCAACACCTCCGCCGCGGAGGGATTGTCCAGCATCGCCATCAGCAGGTGCTCCACCGAAATGAATTCGTGGCGCTTCTGCCGTGCATCCATGAACGCCATGTGCAGCGTGACTTCGAGTTCCTGGGCAATCATCTAACTTTCCTCCATCGTACATTGCAGC
>JAIBFE010000047.1 GCA_019459705.1 Thiobacillus sp.
GCTGCTGCACCCGCTGCTGACGCTGCTGCTGCTGCTGGCGAAGCTGCAACCGCTGCTGGCGAAGCTGCAACCGCTGCTGGCGAAGCTGCTGGCGCCGCTGCTGATGCTGCTGCACCCGCTCCCGCTCCTGCCCAGTAATTCCGGGTCAAGGAACGAAAAACCGGCCTTCGGGCCGGTTTTTTTACGCCTGCAGCTTTTAAATGAGCGGCACGCGAGTTATTTCTCCAGAAACCCATCCAGCCGGGCAATGGCCTCAATCAGGCGTGGGAGAGGCTGCGTATAGGCGATGCGCAGATAGCGTTGTGGCTGGTGTTGACCAAAATCGAGGCCGGGGGTCACCGCCACCCCCACCTGTTCGAGCAGGGTCTGCGCAAAGTGGAAGCTGTCGTCGGTATGCGCGGTACAGTCGGCATACAGATAAAACGCCCCTTGCGGTTGTGTGGGAATGGCAAAGCCACGATCCCGCAGGGCGGGCAGCAAAAAATCGCGGCGGTCGCGAAGTTCGGCCTTGCGGGCTTCGAGTTCAACAAGCGTATCAGGCGAGAAAGCCGCCAGCGCCGCGTGCTGCGCAGGGGTGGGCGCCGCCAGAAACAGGTTTTGCGCCAGCCGTTCCAGAGCGGGCATGGCCCAGGCGGGGGCAAGCAGCCAACCCAGCCGCCAGCCGGTCATCAGAAAATATTTCGAGAAACTGTTGACGACGAACACGTCATCCCAGCGCGCGGCGCTGTGCTCGCCGCCGTCGTAGGTGAGTGCCAGATAGATCTCATCGACGATCAGGGCCACGCCGTGCGCGGCACACCAGTCATGGATGCGCGCCAGTTCGTCCGTCGCGATCGCGGTGCCGGTGGGGTTGGACGGGCTGGCGATCAGCACGGCGCGGGTGCCGGGGGTGGCGTGGCGCTCGATCAGGTCGAGCGTGAGCTGGAAGCCGCTGGACGCATCGACTGGCACGCTGACCGCGCGGGCCTCGCAAAACCGCGCGAAGTGACGGTTGCAGGGATACCCGGGGTCGGCCATCAGGACTTCGTCGCCTGGGCCGGCCAGCAGGCCCAGCGCCAGCAGCAGCGCACCGGATGCGCCGGGGGTGACGGCGACGCGTGCAGGGTCGACCGCAACCTGCCAGCGCGAGGCGTAAAACCCGGCGATGGCTTTGCGCAGGGCGGGCAGGCCGAGCGCGCCGGTGTAGTGCGTGTGGCCGGCGCGCAGTGCCGCGACACCCGCTTCGACGATGGGGGCGGGGGTGGCAAAGTCGGGTTCGCCGATTTCGAGGTGGATGATGTCGCGTCCGGCCGCCTGCAAGGCCTGCGCGCGCGCCAGAATGTCCATCACGTGAAACGGCGCGATGCCGGCCATGCGGGCTGCGATGCGCGGACGAATCGGGTTCACGACGCCCCACCCAAACGTTTCAAGGGATCCTGCCGGTAGAACTGTTGCAGTTGCCGGTAAACCGCAGGGTACTCGGCAAGCAGCAGGCCGGGCATTTCGAAGAACACTTCGGTCAAGACGGCAAAGAATTCGGCAGGGTCGTAACTGGCATAGGGGTCGATTGCGGTGTCTTCTCCTGCATCGACACGTTTGCAGAAATTCTCATATGCGCTGCTGAAATCGTCTGCCCAGGCTTCGGTGTCCATGCCGCGATGCAGCGGGGGGAAGCCGTTGGCGTCGCCGTTCAGCATGTCGAGCTTGTGCGCGAATTCATGCAGCACCACGTTGACGCCATCGGCCTGGCCGCTGCTTGCGACGTCGGTCAGCGACAGCACCAAAGGGCCGCCATGCCAGGATTCGCCCGCCAGGATGTCGCGTGAGTGATGCACCACGCCGGCCTCGTCCATTTCCTCACGTTGACGCAGGAATTCGTCGGGATAGAGAATGATTTCATTCCAGCCGCGGTAACTGTCTTCAGTGAGATTGAGCGTCAGCAGGCAGGCCTGCAGGGCGATGGCAAGTTGCGTGGTGTCGTCGATCCCGGCGCCGCCCGCGGCAGAAAAGGTCTTGTCGTGGATGAACAGGCTGGCGGCTTCCCAGAGGTGCGTCTGCTCCGATGTGTCGAGCCCGCGCAGGATCGGCAGGGCGGCCACGGCGTCGTCGAAGGATGGGTGTGGAATGGCATGCCGCTCGAGGATGCGGGTGCGCCGCCAGCGGGAAAACCAGTTCATGCAATCAGTCGTCGCTGTCGAGCAGATGCGTAGTGACCGTGTCCGGGTGTTCGAGTTCGACCCGCTCGATCTGCTGGAAGCGGCGGCTGATCTTGTCGCTTGAAATGCGCACTTCGCTCACATCCTTGTTGGCCTGCTCGATGTGTGCGGCGAGCTTTTTCATGCGATCGTCGAAGCGCGCAAAATCCTTCGCCAGCTTGCCGAGCTCGTCCTTGATCACGTGTGCCATGCGCCGCGTTTCGGAATCGCGGATCACCGCGCGCGCGGTGTTCAGCACTGCCATCAGCGTGGTGGGCGAGGTCAGCCATACGCGCTTTTTCTGCGCGTGCTCGACCAGATCCGGATGGTAGGCGTGGATTTCCGCAAATACCGCCTCGGCCGGGAGGAACATCACCGCGCCGTCGGAAGTCTCGCCTTCGACGATGTATTTGGCGGCGATGTCGTCGACGTGCTTTTTGACATCGGTCTTGAACTGTCGCTTGGCTGCATCGCGCTCGGCCGGGGGCAGGCTGTCGTCGAACATTCGGCTGTAGTTTTCCAGCGGAAACTTGGAGTCGACGCACACCGTGCCAGTCGGCTCGGGCAGGATCAGCACGCAGTCGGCGCGCGCACCGCTTTTCAGGGTGTGCTGGAAGGCGTAGGCATCGGGCGGCAGACTGTTCCGCACCAGGGCTTCCAGCTGCACTTCGCCGAAGGCGCCGCGCGAGCGCTTGTCGCCGAGAATTTCCTGCAAGGACACGACGTTGGATGCCAGCCCTTCGATTTTCTTCTGCGCCTCGTCGATCACGGCCAGCCGCGACATCACCGAGGTGAAGGTCTCGTTGGTCTTCTTGAAACCCTCGTCGAGCCGCTCGGCGACCTTGCCGGAGATTTCGTTGAGCCGGCCGTCGACCGTCTGCGACAACTGTTGCACGCGCTCGTTGAAGTGCGCGGTCATGCCTTTCAGCGTGTCCTGCAGCAGGCTCTGCTCGGCACGCCCCTGCTCGATCAGCTTTTCCAGCATGGCGGTCTGGAACTGGCCGAACTGTCCCGTCACCGTCTCGCGGGTTTCGGCCAGCCGCTCGGCCTGCGCAATCTGCAGCGCCGCCAACTGGGTCTGCATGCGGTCGGACTGCTGAGACAAGCCCGCGTGCAGGTCGGTCAGCACTGCGCGGTGGCGCGCTTCCATGTCTTGCGCCAGCAGCGCAGGCAGATCGGTTTGCTCCCGTCGCAGCGCATGGACGCGCAGCAGCAGGAAAGCAGTCAGGAGGATAAGGACGGCAAGGCCGACGAGGAGTCCGGTTTCGACGGGAGGCATTGCCGGATTATACGGCTGAGGCCTGGCGCGCGGAGGCTGCCGATCGCGTGGAAATGCCGTTATGCTGGG
>JAIBFE010000058.1 GCA_019459705.1 Thiobacillus sp.
ACCCCCCCTCCGGCTCAACCCCCCCCCCCCGCCCCCCACCCTTTTCCCCCCCCCCCCTATCTCCCCGGGGGGCCGGGGCGGGGGGGCCCCGCCCCCGCCGGTTTGGCCCCCCCCCGGGCGCCCGGCCGCCGCCCCCTCCTCCACCAAAAGCAAAGTCTGCCAATCCACCATGCCCTTGACGTCGCGTGTCGCCGCGAACTTGCCGCCGACCAGGCTCACGCCCGCCACCCCGATCTCGCGCTTCGACAGATCGAAGTTGGCATCGCTGACGCGTGCTTCGGCGAGTTCCAGCACCGGCACACCGCCGCCACGCGGTGCCAGCGCCAGGTTCTGCACGATCAGGTTGGCGCCGTTGACCTGCACCCAGGGCACGTCCTCGCCGGCCTTGTCGCGCACCATGGCGAAACGGTAGCGCAGACCCGCAGCGAGCGTACCGGACGGCAATTCGAAATTGCGCGGGCTCTTGATCGCGCGCAGCAGGTTGGTCAGCCGAACGCCTTCCAGCCCGAGTTCGCCGCTCGACGCGATCGGGTTCAGTCCGACGTCGCCCTTCCATTTGAGGATGCCGCCCTGCTCCGGCAGCTTGGCCGCGATCAGGTAATCGCCACGATCCTCCGGCAGGGTCGACAGCCCGTCGAGTTCGATGCCGAGCGGTTCCAGCACGGCAGTGAACGGCTTGCCCGGGCGGTTGGCGTCGACGTAGGTGACATGGCCTTTGTCGATCTTGATGTGGTCGATCAGCACCCGCGCGAGGGTGTCGGACGGCGGTTCCTTGTCTTCATTCAGCTTGGCGATCAATTCGGCCCAGTTGAGCTTGCCGCCACGCCGCACCTCAACGTTGGCATGCGGCAGATCGAGCTGCATGTCCCGAATGCGCCAGGCCCAACGAAACAGCCCGGTGGTATCGACGTTGACGTAGAGCCGGTCGAAACTCGCCAGCGGCGCGCCGCTTTTTTCGGCCAGTTTGAGGCCGTCTACAGTGGCTTCAAGCGTGAGGGGATTGAACTTGACCTGCTGCGCACTCAACTGGCTGGCGAGCTTGTTCTCGCCTATCCAGGGCAGCAGCTTCTGCGCCAGCGGGTTGACCAGGAAAAAACCGGACACCAGATACAGGCCGAACAGCCCGGCAACGATCAGAAACGGCAGGCTCAGCGCAATCTTGGCGATACGTCCCCACATGCGGCTCTCCCAGTTCAGAACCTTTTTTATCCGCGAAGAAGTGCGAAGAGGTACTTGAGTTTTCTTCGCGTTCCCTCGCGGCCTTCGCGGATCAATCCGTTTTTTGCATCGCCTCGCGGATCACCCGGAATATCTCGCGGAAAGCTTTCGGCGGCTTGTTGCGTGCCGCTTCGTCGCGCGCATTGCGGATCAGTTGGCGCAGATGCGTGGCGTCGGTGTCAGGGTAACTGTTGAGGAACAGCGTCAGCGCCTCGTTGTCGGCGATGAGTTGCTCGCGCCACTTCTCGGCTCGGTGCAGCTTGGCGTTTTCTGCGGCGGACACGCCATTGAAGGCGTCGATCTGCGCCTGAATCGGCGCCGGATCGACACTGCGCATCAGTTTGCCGATGAACTGCTTTTGGCGCCGAAGCGCCCCGTTC
>JAIBFE010000005.1 GCA_019459705.1 Thiobacillus sp.
GGATTGAACCCGACGGCAGCGATCGGGCGCATCAAGTCGCTGCTGGTGAAGCGCCGTGTCTGACGTACTGGCGTGGCGCTGCCGACGCGGCGTGCTGGAACTGGCTGTCTGGCTGGGTGGCTTTCTGCAGGCGCACCGCGCTACACTTCAACCTTGCGAGACAGCTGCGCTGGAGCGGCTGCTGGGCCTGCCGGACATGGAAATCATCGACCGGCTGCAAGGGCGGTCGCCTGCGGGCGATGCCGAGCTCGACGCGCTTGTTCAACGCCTGCAACATTTTCGGGTAGCCATATTTTTGGAATCACAATGAAGAAAACCGTCACCCTTACATTCAGCGACGGCAGCCCCACGATCGAACTGCCGATCGAAGAGGGCACCTACGGCAAGCCGGTGATCGACATCCGTGCGCTCGGGGCACACGGCTATTTCACCCACGATCCAGGCTTTACCGCCACATCCAGTTGCACCTCGGCGATCACCTACATCGACGGCGACGAGGGCCTGCTGTATTACCGCGGCTACCCGATCGATGAGCTGGCTTACCAGTCGGACTACATGGAAGTCAGCTATTTGCTGCTGCATGGCGAACTGCCGACGGCGGAGCAGAAGACGGCGTTCGAGCAGTCGATCCGCCATCACACCCTGCTGCACGACCAGATGGAAAACGTGTTCCGCGGTTTCCGCCGGAGCGCGCACCCGATGGCAGTGATGATCGGCGTGACCGGCGCGATGTCGGCCTTCTATCACAGTGGCCTCGACAACTTCAATCCGCAGCATCGCGAGATTGTCGCCCATCGGCTGATTGCCAAGGTTCCCACGGTGGCGGCCTGGGCCTACAAGTTCAACGAGGGACAACCTTTCGTCTATCCGCAGAACCGGCTGTCGTACGCGGAAAACTTCATGCACATGATGTTTTCCAGCCCGTGCGAGCCCTACGAGCCGAATCCGGTGCTGGCGCGCGCGCTCGACCGCATTTTCATCCTGCACGCCGACCACGAGCAGAATGCGTCGACCTCGACCGTGCGGCTGGCCGGCTCCAGTGGTGCCAATCCCTATGCCTGCATCGCAAGCGGCATGGCCTCGCTGTGGGGGCCGCTGCACGGCGGCGCCAATGAAGCGGTGCTGCGGATGCTGGAGGAGATGGACGATGTCTCCAAGATCCCGGATTTCATCAAGCGCGCCAAGGACAAGTCCGACCCGTTCCGCCTGATGGGCTTCGGCCACCGCATCTACAAGAACATGGATCCGCGCGCCGCGATCATCCGCCAGACCTGCTACGAGGTGCTCGACGAACTCGACCTGCGCGACGATCCGCAGTTCAAGATCGCGCTTGAGCTCGAGCGTATCGCGCTGGAAGACGAGTATTTCATCGCCAAGAAGCTCTACCCCAACGTCGACTTCTATTCCGGCATCATCTTCCGCGCCATGGGCATCCCCACCAGCATGTTCACCGCGATCTTTGCGCTCGCGCGCACCGCGGGCTGGGTGGCGCAGTGGCACGAAATGCTGTCCGACCCCGCGCACAAGATCGGCCGCCCGCGTCAGTTGTACAACGGCGCGGCGCGGCGCGAATTCGTGCCGCTGGACCAGCGCCGGGGCTGAACCCGCAGCCCGTCAGCGGAATGAATAACATGAGCGCCCCTGACTGCCACCTGACAACGCCGCTGTATGCCGGCAATGCGGCGTACCTGGAACAGTTCGGCGACGATGCCCTGGCGCCCTGGCTGGCGCTGCCGCTGCCCGCTGCGGCAGCTGCCTCGGATGCCGCACAGGTGTCCGTGCTGCGGCTGATCAATGCCTACCGCTATCTGGGGGTGCGGCAGGCGGAACTCGATCCGTTGCGGCGCTTCGAGCCGCCGCCGACCCCCGAACTCGACCCTGCACACTACGGCCTGACCGAAGCCGATATGACGCGTGAATTCGAAACCGGCTCGCTGTGCGGAGTCGATCGAACCACCCTGTCCGACATCCTGCAGCGCCTGCGTGCGGCGTATTGCGGCCATGTCGGTGTCGAGTACATGCACATCACCGACGTGGCCCGTAAACGCTGGCTGCAGGAACGCATCGAATCGGCGCAGGGGCGTTACGGCGTTGCCGCAGGCCTGAAGAAGCAGTTGCTGAAGCGGCTGACCGATGCCGAAACGCTGGAAAAATTCCTGCATACGCGCCACGTCGGGCAGAAGCGCTTCTCACTCGAAGGCGGCGAGAGCCTGATTCCGCTGCTCGATCAGGTGATTGCGCGCTGCGCCCGCCACGGCGCCAAGGAAATCGTGATGGGCATGGCGCATCGCGGACGCATCAATGTGCTGGCCAACATCATGGGGTGTTCGCTGGAAAGCCTGTACGAAGAGCCGCGCAACGGCTATCCGGCGTCGCCCCTGTCGGGCGACGTCAAATACCACCAGGGCTTTTCCACCGACATTGCCACTGAGTTCGGTCCGGTGCACCTGGCGCTGGCATTCAATCCCTCGCACCTCGAGATCGTGCATCCGGTGGTGCGTGGCTCGGTGCGCGCGCGCCAGGACCGGCGCGGCGACGTGCTCGGCTACGAGGTGGTGCCGGTGATCCTGCACGGCGACGCCGCGCTGTCGGGGCAGGGTGTGGTGATGGAAAGCCTCAACATGTCGCAGACGCGCGGCTTCAGGAATGGTGGCGCGATCCACGTGGTGATCAATAACCAGATCGGCTTCACCACCTCCGATCCGCGCGACGTGCGCTCGACGCTGTATTGCACCGACGTTGCCAAGATGGTCGAGGCGCCGGTGCTGCACGTCAACGGCGACGATCCCGAGGCGGTCGCCTTCGCGGTGCAGACGGCGGTCGATTTCCGCTATACCTTCCATAAGAACTGCTTCATCGATCTGGTGTGCTATCGCCGTCACGGCCACAACGAACAGGACGAACCGCTCGCCACCCAGCCGCTGATGTATCGCCGCATCCAGGCGCACCCCAGCACGCGCACGCTGTACGCGCAACGGCTGGTCGACGAGGGCGTGCTGACCCAGGCACAGGCCGACGATCTGGTCGACGCCTGCCGAGAGCGGCTGGAGCATGGCGAATCGCTGAGCCAGCCCGCGCTGTCCGACTTCAAACAGACTTTCGGCACCGACTGGAGCCGCTTCAAGGGCAGCCCGATCAGCGAGGTGCCGACTGCGATATCAGCCAGGCGGCTGGATTTCCTGGGCGAGCGCATCACCACGTTACAGCACGAAATTGAACTGCATTCCCGGGTGCAGAAGGTGCTCGATGACCGCATCCGCATGCGTGCGGGCGAACTGCCGCTCGACTGGGGCTACGCCGAGAATCTGGCCTATGCCAGTCTGCTCGATGCGGGCCACAACGTACGGATATCGGGGCAGGACTCGGCGCGCGGCACCTTCTTCCACCGTCACGCGGTGTGGCACGACCAGAAGCGTGAGCGTCGCCAGAGTGGCGTCTACATCCCGCTCGAGCATATTCACAACCAGCAGGGCGATTTCACCATCATCGATTCGCTGCTGTCGGAAGAAGCGGTACTGGCATACGAATACGGCTATTCCACAGCCGACCCCGACACTCTGGTGGTGTGGGAGGCCCAGTTCGGCGATTTTGCCAACGGCGCGCAGGTGGTGATCGATCAGTTCATCGCCAGCGGCGAAGCCAAGTGGGGAAGGCTGTGCGGCCTCGTGCTGATGCTGCCGCATGGCTTCGAAGGGCAGGGGCCGGAGCATTCCTCCGCCCGCCTTGAGCGCTACCTGCAGCTGTGTGCGCAGGACAACATCCAGGTCTGCATGCCGACCCTGCCGGCGCAGATGTTTCATCTGCTGCGGCGGCAGATCGTGCGTCCGCAGCGCAAGCCGCTGGTTATCCTCACTCCCAAGAGCCTGCTGCGCCATCCGGCCTCCGCTTCATCGCTGGCGGACCTGAGCAGTGGGGCTTTCCTGCCCGTGATCGACGACCCGCGCGCGCCATCCTCGGCAAAGCGGGTGGTGGCGTGCAGCGGGCGCGTGTGGTTCGATCTCGAGGCGGCGCGCGTGGCGCGCGGGCTGGACGACGTTGCACTGGTGCGCATCGAGCAGCTCTACCCCTTCCCGGAAGACGCATTCCGCGCCGCCCTCAACGCCTATCCGCAGGCCACCACCTTCGTCTGGGCGCAGGAAGAACCGATGAACCAGGGTGCGTGGTATCAGACCCTGCACCACCTCAACCACTGCGCGCCTGGCGGGCGACGCTTCCATTACGCCGGCCGGCCTGCCGCCGCCGCGCCGGCGTCGGGCTATATCTCGCGCCACCGGGCAGAACTGGAAGCGTTGCTGGCCGACGCGCTGGAGACTCCGTATGAAGCTTGAAGTCCGCGTTCCGCAACTCTCCGATTCGGTTGCCAGCGGCACCTTGCTGCCGTGGCGCAAACAGGTGGGCG
This sequence comes from Thiobacillus sp., assembly GCA_019459705.1. GTDB lineage: Bacteria > Pseudomonadota > Gammaproteobacteria > Burkholderiales > Thiobacillaceae > Thiobacillus. The sequence goes on from JAIBFE010000005.1 coordinate 4,400, forward strand.
AGACGGTCGCGCGCGACGAGGCCCTGGTCGACCTGGAAACCGACAAGGTGATCCTGGAAATTCCTGCGCCGACGTCCGGTACCCTGGTCGAGATCGTTCAATCCGAGGGGGCGGTGGTCAAGGCCGATGAGGTGGTGGCGGTGATCGAAACCGGCGAGAACGTGGTGGTGAACCCGCCTGCCGCGAAGCCTGCACGACCACCGGCCGCTGCGGCACCCACCCGGCCTGCTGCGCCGGTGCAGAAGGCCAGCGTGCCGCTGCCCGCAGCGGCTGCCGAGCCAGCGGTCGCAGCGTCGGCTGCAAGTCGCCGCGAGCCGATGTCGCGATTGCGCCAGCGCGTCGCCGAGCGCCTGGTCGCGGCGCAGCATACCGCCGCCATGCTCACCACCTTCAACGAGGTGAACATGCAGCCGCTGAACGAACTGCGCCAGCGCTTCAAGGCCGAGTTCGAGGTCAAGCACGGCGTCAAACTGGGCTACATGTCGTTCTTCGTGCGTGCTGTATGCACCGCTCTCGAGCAGTTTCCCGTCGTCAACGCAGCCATCGACGGCAACGACATCGTGTGGAACGGCGACGCCGACATCGGCATCGCCATTTCCAGCCCGCGCGGGCTGGTGGTGCCGATCCTGCGCCGCGCACAGATGCTGTCGTCGGCCGAAATCGAGGCCGCCATCGCCGACTTCGCCCACCGTGCGCGCGAGAGCAAGCTCACCCTCGAGGACCTGAGCGGTGGCACTTTCTCCATCACCAACGGCGGCGTGTTCGGTTCGCTGCTGTCCACCCCCATCCTCAACCCGCCGCAATCGGCCATTCTCGGCATGCATACCATCCAGGAACGCCCGGTCGCGGAAAACGGCCAGGTGGTGATCCGGCCGATGATGTATCTGGCGCTGACCTATGATCACCGGCTGATCGACGGCCGTGACGCAGTACAGTTTCTGGTGGCGGTGAAAGCGGCACTGGAAGCGCCGGATCGCCTGCTGGAGGAAGGCTGAGCATGCAGGTACTGCACGAAAAAGCGCTGAAACAGCCAGCGGACAACCTGGTCGAGGTCAGTAACCTGCATTTCGCATTCGAGGCCAATCAGGTGCTCAAGGGAATCAATCTCACCATTCCCCGCGGCAAGGTGGTCGGCATCTTGGGCGTCAGCGGCAGCGGCAAGACCACGCTGCTGCGCCACTTCGGCGGTCAACTCAGGCCATCGCGCGGCCAGGTGGCATTCGATGGCCAGGTAGTCCATCAGTTGAACAACACCGAGCTTTACGCAATGCGGCGCAAGATGGCGATGATGTTCCAGGTCAGCGGGCTGTTCAGCGACCTGTCGGTATTCGACAACATCGCCTACCCGATGCGCGAGCATACCGATCTGCCGGAGGACGTCATCCATGATCTGGTGCTGATGAAGCTTCACGCCGTCGGCCTGCGCGGCGCCCACGCCCTGCGCACCAGCGAGCTGTCGGGTGGCATGGAGCGTCGCGTGGCGCTCGCCCGGGCAATCGCGCTCGATCCCATGCTGATCATGTACGACGAACCCTTCGCCGGCCTCGACCCGATCTCGCTCAACACCATTGCCAACCTGATCCGGCGCCTCAACGACGCGCTCGGGCTGACTTCGATCGTGGTGACCTATGACGTCTCGGAATCGCTGAAGGTCGCCGATTACGTCTATTTCATCCATGACGGCGTGGTGGTGGCCGAAGGAAATGCCGCCGAGATGGCCGACTCCACCGACCCGTTCGTCAGCCAGTTCGTTCACGCGAAACCCGATGGGCCGGTCGCTTTCCAGTATCCGAGCCGTCCCTATACTGAAGAGCTTGAAATCAAGCCCGTCTAGTCCCGTGGCAACTCGCTCGAGCCCGCCTGGCAGGGGGTGCCGGCCCGGCCGATGGCTGACAGGCTTATTCTGCCAGCAGGGTTACCGTGGCGTCGGCCGTTGACCGGTCGACGTCGAACCGCAGCACGCAATATTCGTTCTGTTCGTCGATCGGCGTGGGGTCGTCCGCACAACTGCAGCCGGCGATCACCCCGGTATAGAAAATCCCCACTTTGGCCCGGATCAGGCCGGCTTCCTCGCTGGCGCTGATGATCATTGCCTGGAAAGGCCGGTCCGTCACGTGACTGCTGAGCGTCAAGCCCTGTTGCAGCGGGAGATGCCGGGCATCCAGCTGTTCGATGTCCTGTTTGAGCACAGCGTTGAATTCAGGCTTTCCCCAGGCATTCAGTGATTTGGATAGTCGGATCATGGGCGCGGATTTCTCGTTTGATGGCAGGCTTATCGATTTGCCGGACATGCCGGCACGCTATCAGGGCATCTCCGCTAGCGTGCAGGATTGGCCGCTACAATGCAGCAGACCATACCTCTTCAGGACGAGGCGGCCAATGGTGACGAACACGTTATGGGCAGTCGCAGTCCTGGACACCAGGAGCCTGCCAGGTGCCGGGCGTGGCAGCTCGCATCCTCCCGGATATTTAAGCCCTACTTCCCGCGGGCTTGAAAATTCCACACTTCACATCAAAATAAGGACAGTAATTCAGGCTTAATCGGGCTATGGCAACCAAGCGAGAAGGCAGTACCCTACTGGAACCTACCGCGGCGAGAGTAAAGCCGCCGCCCCTGTACAAGGTGTTGTTGCTGAACGACGACTACACCCCGATGGAATTCGTGGTGCATGTCCTGAAGAAGTTTTTCGGCATCGACCAAGAACGGGCGACACAAATCATGCTCAAAGTGCATACTGAGGGTGTGGGTGTGTGCGGGGTGTTCCCGAAGGATATCGCTCACACCAAGGTCGAGCAGGTTGTGGATTTCGCGCGGCAGCATCAGCATCCGCTGCAATGTACGATGGAGGAAAGTTAGATGATTGCCCAGGAACTCGAAGTCACGCTGCACATGGCGTTCATGGATGCACGGCAGAAGCGC
>JAIBFE010000082.1 GCA_019459705.1 Thiobacillus sp.
GCACCACCCTGGTGCCGCTGAAGGACGCGTCCGGCAATCTGGTGACGATTCCCTACAATGCGGAAGGCGATTTGCTGCCCACCGTCACTGTCGGCGGCGTCACCTATGACGTCTTCGGCGCGGAAGTCGAACTGGGTCGCCTGAGCGTGGGCCGCGCACCTGAAAAAGTGTTGACGCATTCGCTGGACGAAGCGCTGTCCAAACTCACCGCCGCCGGCGCTGTGGTTGCGGTGGACTCGACAGGTCGTCTGACGGTGAATGGCGTGACCATCGACTCGCCGCTGGAGAACCTGGCGCTGTATGACGCCTATATGAGCGGAACCCTCCCGTCGACGCTGGCGCTGCCGGTCGGTTTCAATCCCGCAGCACTGCTTGCCGCTGCCGGGGACAAGACGGGCACACTCAGCGTGGACACCGTGGTCTACATGAACTCCATCCTGGGGATCAACACGGGCACCAGCTACTATGACTTCTCCAGCGTCAATTACGATCGCGCCACGACGTGGAGCACTGCGACTGCGACCGTTCTGGTTCTGCAGCCGAACGGCTCCTACCTGCCGACCGTGGTGAACCTGTACGACGCCGTGTTCGGCAGCACCAACTGGACCGATCCGACCGCAGTGGGCGGCGCAGACGACTTTGCGGCCGCTGCCAACGACTACCTGCAAGTGATCGAGTTCGTCCACGACAACGCAGTTCGTTAATTGCCTGACCGGGCGGTTCGCCGCCCGGTGATGTGCACGCAACAGGAGTCATCAGCATGAACGCTTACAGCAAATGGGCAACGATCGCGTTGCTGGCTGCAGGCCTGGCAACGGGTACTGCAACCGCCTACGCGGCCGACAGCCACGACGACGGTCATTCGTCCGGCCACACTTCGGGTGGCAAGGGCAAGGGGCCGAAGTACATGGGTGGCGATCGCGGCTCCAGCCACGGCAGCAGCTCGCACAAGGGCGGCAGTTCGCACCATGACGGTTCGGACGGCGGCAGCAAGTCGGTGGAAGGCAAGATTTTCCACGGCAAGTCGGGCGGGGCCGGTGGCCACGACGACGGCGGCCATGACGACGGTGGCACCGAACACACCCATTGATCGGTAGCTTGTTGCAGGGAAAGGGGCACACGGTTCGTGTGCCCCTTTCTTTTTGTGGCGTCCCGTCAAGCGCACCCGGGCCTTGCCGCCAGTGTGAAACACACTGTCACACACCGAAACGGTCAGGACACGCTGCAGACACCCCGCTTCCCTAAGATGCATCCCATCAGCAGACGCGAACGCACCGACAGGCGAACGCAGCACGCTGAGTAACACGCTCTGTTTTAATTTTGAAAAGGAAACCGGTTATGAAAAGCGTCATTCAAGTTGCAGTGCTCACCTCCCTGCTGGCCTCGTTCTCGGCATTCGCCCATCACCCCGCCGAAGACATCGTCGACGAAGACATCTATCTGATGATCGACGCCAATGTGGCCGACACCCCGCATGCCGATCTGGATTTCTCCAGCATGGGACAATAAGCGAGGCAGCAAACCGGGCGGGGACGCGTTTCCCGCCTGCTCCTGGGATGCTTCGAAGCCGGCCATCTGCAGATGGCCGGCTTTTTTTGGTCCCTACCCTCGCGAACCGGACTCGCCGCGATAGACGCAACCCGAGTCGTGCGTTTCCATCACCCTGACCGCGCTCAGGCCAGGCAGCACAGGCTTGAGTTGCTGCCACAGCCATACCGCCAGGTTTTCGCTGGTGGGATTCTCCAGCCCGGCGATGTCGTTCAGGGTGCGATGATCGAGCGCGGCGTGGATCGGCTGCCAGGCCACCTCGATGTCGGCGAAGTCGAGCACCCAGCCGAGCGCGGGGTCGATGTCGCCGCTGACGGTGAGCTCGACCCTGAACGAATGGCCGTGCAGGCGCGAGCAGGGATGGGTGTCGGGCAATGCGGGCAGGCGCCGGGCGCACTGCAGGTGGAAGATGCGGAAGATGTCCATGCGGCATTCTCGCGCAAGACGATGCGGATGACCATGCGGCAAGATGACGGAACTTATGCGCGCGCAGATAAACTATCGGGTGTTCCCTTCTCATTGCCGGAGTGCCGTATGCCTGTGCAACGCCTGTTCGTCGCAACCGCGACCGCCTTGATGCTGCTGTCGATCAATGCCTGCTCCCGGGACAGCGGCCCGGCGCTGGCCGCCCCCGAGGCCTTTGCGCAGGCGCAGGCCGGCAAGCTGACCCTGATCGACATTCGCCGCCCCGACGAGTGGCGGCAAACCGGGGTGGCCAAGGATGCGCTGCGCATCAACATGGCCCACCCGCAAGGCGCCTCCGGATTCGTGCAGCAGGTGGCGGCCGAAGTGGGCGGCGACAGGAACACGCCGATCGGTCTGATCTGCCGCACCGGCAACCGCACCACCCACATGCAGCACGCGCTGCGCGAAGCAGGGTTCACCCAGGTCTACAACATCAAGGAAGGCATGGTGGGCAGCAGTGCCGGCCCCGGCTGGATTGCGCGCGGCCTGCCGGTGGAGCCGTGCAAGACCTGCTGAAGCCGCCCGCGAAGAACGCTTCAGCCCGGGCAACAGCCGTCCGGTTTGCCGCCCGCCTGGATCGGCGGGCAGGGCACGCTGCCATATGAACAGAAAACGCAGCAGTCCCCTGGCCTGGGCTTCAGCAGCGTGTGGCACGCCTCGCACTCGTAATGCCACTGGCAGGCGTCGGTGGGTATGGTCTCGGTCTTGACGTGACCACAGGCAGGACAGGTCAGCGTGGAATCGATCACCACCGGGCGCCCTGCCTGCCGCCCCGCCCCGCTCATGCGGCGAGTTCCTTGACCAGCGTATTGCGCCGGCCGGTTTCGCCGCCGGTGAGCACGAAGCCCTGCAGGCGGCCTGCATCATCAGTATGCAATGCGCAGACGCCGGTATCGCTGCATTCGACTTTCCAGCCGCCGGATGCACCGATTTTCGGCGGCAGCACGGCGACCGGATGCGCCGGCGTCTTCACCATCACCGGCATCGCCGGATACACCACCGGCGTGGGCGTGCCGGTAAGGGTGGCAGCGAGCGCACGCGCCTGCACCATCAGCGGCTGCACATAGGGCAGGTTGAGGCCTTCGACTTCGGCGCAGTCGCCCATCGCATAGACGTTTTTCACCCCGGTTTCGAGCAGGCGATTGGTCCGGATGCCACGACCGACGGGAATGCCGGCCGCCTGCGCCAACTGGGTGCGCGGGCGCAGGCCGATCGCCGACAGCACGACATCGGCTTCGATGACGTCGCCGTTGTCGAGCACGACTCGATAGCCGTCCGCAGTCGCATCGACGCTTTTGCCAGTGCGCCCGAAATGCCAGTGCACGCCCAGCGCCGCCAGGCTGTCGGCCAGACGCTGCCCGGCTTCCACCGGCAGCAGGCGCTCCAGCGGCCAGGCACCCAGATGCACCACGTCGACCGCAAAGCCGGCGTGCACCAGATCGTTGGCAAACTCGCAGCCAATCAGGCCGCCGCCGAGCACGGTGACGCGCTTCTTGCCGTCGATGGCGCTGCGGAAAGCCGCGTAATCGGCCAGATCGTTCACCGCCAGCACGCTGGCTGCGCCGCTGCCGGCGAGGCCATGCGGGAACGGGTCGGCGCCGAGGGCGAGCACCAGCGTGCTGTATTCAAGCTCGCCGCCGTCGGTACGGATGCGCTGGCCCTGAGTGTCGATCGCGGTGACGCGCGTGCGCGTCAACACAGTCGCATTCTGGTCCGCCGCCATCTTCTCTGCGCTGGCACCCGCCAGGGCTGCGGCGGTCTTGCCCGCGGTGAGCGCGTTCGACAGGTTGGGCTTGGAATAGAAGGCGCCGTCGTCCGCGGTGACAAGCGTGACCGGCGTGGTCGCGTCGCGCTTGCGGATTTCCTTCAGCAGGGTGTAGCCGGCGAGGCCGGAACCGACGATGACGATGGGGTGCATGACAAACTCCTGGATTCAGATTGCGGGAGGCAAGCAGCACCTCCCGTTACAGCCGACGATCAGACCGCGGTGACTTCGACCATCTCGAAATCGGCCTTGGAGACGCCGCAGTCCGGGCATTCCCAGCTCTCCGGCACATCTTCCCAGCGGGTGCCCGGGGCGATGCCGTGCTCCGGGTCGCCTTTGGATTAGTCGTAGATATAACCGCAAACCATAAATTTCCAAGCTTTAATGATGGGTCCTTTCAGGTAGTTAAATAGTATTCAGTGATCCGCTCAGGCGGCAATCGCGTCTTTTTGCGCCTGGTAGTGCTTCGCGTGCTTCTCTTCCACCTTGGCCAGCGCGGCGAAGCGCTTGGCGGCTTTTTCCAGCACGCTCTTGAACATTTCGGCATGCTCCTTCGATTCGGCGATCTGCTCGTCCATCTCGGCCACCGCAGCGGTATTGCCCTCGATCATCGCCTCGTGGCGGAACTTGGGATACATCTCGGTGTACTCGTAGGTTTCGCCGTCGATCGCGTACTGCAGGCATTTGGCCGGCGTCATCGTCTCGTCGGAGAACAGCAGTTCGGCGTGGCCGAAGGCGTGCAGGATTTCCTGCGCAGCGGTGTCTTCGAATACCTTGGCGGTCGCTTCGTCACCCACCTTGCGGCACTGGCGGGCGAACCACATGTACTTGATGTGGGCCATCGACTCGCCGGCAAAGGCGGCTTCGAGGTTCTGGATGGTCGGGGATTTCGTGTTCTGCATGATTTTCTCCTGTGTGGTTGATTTGCAATGTCAATCAAGACAGGAGAAATATTAGAGATTATCAATACATCAATCTAACGGATAATCTGGATGATATCGATTGAAGCCATCAATCAATGATCCCATTCCCACTATAGGGTGTGCAACACTGCCACCCTACTCCGGACCCCGCCATGCCCCACCTGCCGACCGCCCCCTCCTCCGCTGCCACAGTCGCCCACGGGCCAGCAGGACGCTGATGGACTGGACCTTGTTCCTGTCGGCGCTGCTGTCGTCCACCCTGTTTCCCGGCGGCTCCGAAGCGCTGTTGATCTACCGCCTCAATCAGGGCGCCGACCCGCTCGCCAGCGTGGCCACCGCCACGGCCGGCAACGTGATCGGCAGCCTGATCACCTATGCCATGGGACGGTTCGGCCGGCAGGCCGTGCGCCACGGAAGCGAAAAAGCCGAGCGCCACGTTGCGCGCGCCGAGCGCTGGTTTGCCCGCTTCGGCCGCCCCAGCCTGCTGCTGGCTTGGCTGCCGGTGGTCGGCGATCCGCTGTGCCTGGTCGCCGGGGTGCTGCGCGTCGGCGTGGGCAGCTTCCTCGTACTGGTAACGATGGGCAAGCTGGCGCGCTATGCCGCGCTGGCGTGGTTCGTCTGATCAGGCGAAGCGGGCACGCCAGCGCAGCAGCGCCGCTTCCAGGCGCGCCATGCTGACGTAGAAGGTGGGTGTGATGTAGAGCGTGAGGAACTGCGAGAACACCAGGCCGCCGACCACCGCGATGCCAAGCGGCCGCCGCGCCTCGCCGCCGGCGCCGAAGCCGATCGCAATCGGCAGCGTGGCGAAGATCGCGGCGAAAGTCGTCATCATGATCGGCCGCAGGCGCACCTGGCAGGCCTCGACAATGGCGTCCTCGGCGCTCATCCCGGCGCGCTGCCGGGTCAATGCGAAGTCGATCATCATGATGCCATTCTTTTTCACCAGGCCGACCAGCAGGATGATGCCGACGAAGCTGAAGATGTTGAGCTCCTCGTCCATCAAGAGCAGCACCAGCAGCGCCCCGAAGCCCGCCAGCGGCAGCGCGGTAAGGATGGTCAGCGGATGGCCGAGATGCTCGTACAGCACCGCCAGCACCATGTAGATGACGACGACGGTGAACAGCAGCAGCAGCGGCAGTTGCACGGTCGACTCCTGGAATTTCTGTGCCGCGCCGGTGAGCTGCAGCGCCACCTCCGCCGGCACCACTTCCGGGGGGGGGGGGCCCGGGGGGGGGGGGCGGGGCGCGGGGGGGGGGGGCGGGGGGGGGGGGGGGTGGCCCGGGGCGGGGGGGGGGGGGG
>JAIBFE010000090.1 GCA_019459705.1 Thiobacillus sp.
CGCTGCGGCGAGCCTGGCGTGATCGCGGCGTTCGAAAAAAGTCCGAACCAGCTGCTGAACAACAAGTTGCATGCGTTGGTGAGTGCCGGGCATGTGGGGGTGATCGACACGCGCGCGCTGGATTTGTCGATCGACGAAACCCTGCACGACATGATCCGGATGATTGATCGCATGCAGGCCAAGCGCGTCGTCATCGATTCCCTGTCGGGTTTCGAACTGGCCCTGGCACCCGAGTTCAGCGAGGACTTTCGCGGTTCGCTGTACCGCATGGTGGCCGAACTGACCAGCAAGGGCGTGACCATCCTGATGACCTCGGAACTGGAAGACCGCTACACCGATTTGCGTTTCAGTCCGTTTGGCAGCGCGTTTCTCGCCGATGCCATCCTGGTACAGCGCTATGTCGAAATCGCAGGGCAGTTCAAACGCGTCTTCTCGATCGTCAAGGTGCGCGGCAGCGATCACAGCAAGGACATCCGGCTGTTCGACATCAGCGATGAAGGCATCGTGATTGGTGAGTGCCTGACCGACTACGACGGCATCATGACCGGCCATCCCAAGGTCGGTTCCTAGCTGGAACAGTCCCCAATGGAGGGTGTGCATGAGCAGCAATGACAAGGGCGATGTTCCCGGCGCCGATGCGGGAGGCCACGCACGTGACTCCAGCGATCACGCTGAGCGGATACGGGTCGTCCGTGGCAGCGACAGGCGGCGTCTGGATCGCGCAGCGTGGGCCGACGCGGGGGCCCTCCAGGGCCGCGAGCGGATGGCCGCAGCGCGCGAAGATGCCGCGCATCAGCGTGAGGACGCGGCCGGCCAGCGCGAGGACGTGGTGCAGGCGCGCGAAGGCGAAGCCCATGTACGAGAAGGGCGCGCCGCCACACGGGAAAACGAAATTCGCACCGCAGAGACCCTGCAGTCGGCAACGGTCGACCAGATGGTCCGTCTGCAGCAAGCCAATGCGAACCTGGTCGTCGCAACCATCGAGGCGCGCAAGTTGGCCGAACAGGTGCAAGCGGCGAAGGCCGAACTGGACCACCTGGCGCATCATGATGTACTCACCGGCTTGCCCAACCGGATCCTGCTGCACGACAGGCTGGCCCAGGCGATTGCGCTGGCGCGGCGCTCCGGCAAGCAGCTCGCTGTGCTGTTCATGGACCTGGATCGCTTCAAGCACATCAACGACTCGCTGGGGCATACCGTGGGTGACCAATTGCTGGAGTCGGTGGGCCGGCGCCTGCTGGGTTGCGTGCGCCAGTCGGACACAATCAGCCGTCTGGGCGGGGATGAATTCGTGACGCTGCTGCCCGATATTGATCATCCGGAAGCCGCAGCGTTGTCTGCGCAAAAGATGATTGCGGCAATCGCCCTGCCGCACCACTTCGGCCAGCACGCGCTGCATATCGGAGCAAGCATCGGCATCAGCATCTACCCGGAAGACGGACTGGATGCGGAGGCCCTGATCAAGCATGCGGACATCGCGATGTATCACGCCAAGGATAATGGCCGCAACACCTACGCATTCTTCGAGCAGGACATGACTGCCCGCGCCACTGCGCGACAATCCATCGAGGCCAGCCTGCGCCTCGCACTGGAACGGCAGGAATTCGTGCTGGACTATCAGCCGAAAATCAATCTTCTCAGCGGCACGATCGTTGGCATCGAGGCGCTCGTCCGCTGGCAGCATCCGCAACGCGGGCTGCTGGAACCCGCGCAGTTCGTGCCCATCGCCGAAGACAGCGGCCTGATCCTGCCGCTCGGCCGCTGGGTGCTGCGCGAAGCCTGTCGCCAAGCCCGCGCCTGGCAGGATGCAGGCTTGCCGCCGGTCTCGATCGCGGTCAATACCTCCGCGCTCGAGTTCCGCGCCAGGGACTTTCTCGAATACTTGCGCGCAACCCTCGAGGCGTCGCGTCTGGAAGCGCACTATCTGGAACTTGAACTCACCGAAAGCGTCCTCATGCGGGATGCCGCGTCTGCCGATTCCGTTCTGCACGCGCTCGCAGATATGGGCGTCAAGCTTGCAATCGATGACTTCGGCACCGGCTATTCCAGTCTGAGTTATCTGCGCCAGTTTCCGATCAATACCCTGAAGATTGACCAGTCGTTCGTGAACCAGATAACCAGCAACCCGGACGATGCCGCCATCGTCAGTGCCGTGATCAGCATGGGCAAAAGCCTCAAGCAACGCGTTATTGCGGAGGGCGTCGAAACAGCAGAGCAGGCCGCGTTTCTTCTGGCCCAGCACTGCGACGAGGGCCAGGGCCACTTTTTCGGCCGTCCGGTGGGGGCAGATGCGCTCGCTGTCTTGCTGCAGACAGGCGTATCGCCTGCCCTTCCCCATTGATGGCCCAAGGAAACGCAGGCGACGGGATTCAGTACGAGGGTGCGCTATATCTTGCCCAATAGAAACAGAATGAGCAGGATAATCAACACGAGCCCAAGACCCCCGCTGGGGCCGTAACCCCATCCCCGGCTGTGAGGCCAGGCTGGAATCGCACCGATCAGCAGCAGAATCACAACAATCAGCAGAATTGTTCCTATTGACATGACGTGTCTCCCAAAAGTGAGTCATAGCGGCACAGCGTCCAAATACATGCTCGCAGCGCGTCAATGCCGCTTCCCTAGGCGCGCCCGCAATCTTCTTCCAACCCGATACCAGCTGCTCCCATGTGGAAGCGGCCCATTGCCAGGCTAGACGGCGAACAGTGCATATTTTCAGCACTCATCGGCCTATCCTTCTTATAAAAGTAGACCATAGGACAACAACCGTTATTACCCAGCGCCCGGCGTCCGGTTGCCGATATGGGTCCGTTGTCTTATAGACAGGATGATTGGCAGGGAACCGTTTACAAATTAAAGGGATGTCCAGCCATTGCGAGCATCACGGGGGACCCCATCGGCAAGGCGCACGTCGCCTACCTGCCGGATCGCCGGGTCGACATTCATGCCAGGCGCCTGCAGATTCAGGAAAGGATGACGGTGCAGATCGCCGACACGCTAAACGACGTATTGCAACCGAAAGGCGTTGCGGTTGTGATCGAGGCATCCCATCAATCAATGCATGAGCACGCGCGGCCTACACAAAGTGGGTGCGGCATGGTGACCAGCCGCATGCTGGGTGCCTTTCGCTCGGATCGTTCAACCCGGCGCGAGTTTCTGGTGATGATCGGCCGAACGGGCGCGAGGCCGTTGAGCAATACCTGAGCGGCTTGTCGCTCAGCGCGGTCCCAGGCGTTGCTGATGCGCTTGCAACGCAGCGATCTCATCGAACAAATCCAGCGCCAGCGCCACGCCGGGCAGATTGATTTCCAGATCGCGGGTGAGCCACAAGGCCAGCCGTGCGCGATGCAGGGACGCACCGGTGAAGCGCCAGTCTTGCGGCGTTTCACCGAGCGGTTCCAGCACGCCCTCAACGACCCAGGCGACCACATTCTCCTGCGGGGCGCAACAAGCCCGGCATAACTCCTCCAGCGTCAGAGGAATCTCCTCTTCGACGATCAGGCCATGGATGGATTGAATCTCTGTTTTGCTCATGACGGATCAACCTTTCATCAGCGCGCGCGCGTTGAAATCGAAAGCCTGGGCCATTGCGCGGTAGGCGTCCTTCTCGTTTTCGCTGACGGCGGGGGGCAGGGCGATAGTCAGCACTGCGTACAGATCGCCTGGGATTTTGCCCGGTATGCCTTTGCCCTTCAGACGCAACTGCCTGCCCGCTGCTGATCCAGCCGGAACGGTGAGTTGCACCGTTCCTTCCGGCGTCGGTACGGTCAGCGAACAGCCGAGCGCGGCTTCCCAGGGTGCCAGCGGCAGATCCATATAGACATCCGGACCGACGATGCGGAATTGCGCGTGCGGCTTGAATTCGATCTCCAGAAACAAATCGCCGGGCGGCCCTTTGCCCAGCCCCGGCTCGCCCTGTCCGGCCAGGCGCAGATGCTGACCGGCACGTATGCCCTTGGGGATGCGAACGTCGAGTTTGCGCTCCTGTATCGCGATGCGCCCGTGCTCATCCGACACCGGCATTCGCAGTGAAATGCTGCGCTGGGCGCCACGGTAAGCGTCTTCCAGGTCGATCAGCACCTTGGCGTGGTGATCCTGGCCGCGGGCATGCATGCCGCGACCTTGTCCACCCCGGGCCTGACGTCCGAACAGGGCTTCGAAGAAGTCGCTGTGAGTCGGGTCAGCGCCCGATCCGAAGTCGCGCCCGCTAAACTCGAAACCGGCATCCCAGCCCGGTGGCGGCTGGAAATCCTGTCCGGCCTTCCACTGGCTGCCAACCTGATCGTAGGCCGCGCGTTTCTCGGGATCCTTCAGGACGGCGTAGGCCTCGCCCAGTTCCTTGAAACGTACATCGGCCTCGGGGTCCCTGCTAACATCCGGGTGATATTTGCGGGCCAGCTTGCGATAGGCGCGTTTGATGTCGTCCTGTGTCGCGTCGCGCGGCACCCCAACAACCTCGTAGTAATCCTTGAATTTCATGGCGCGCCGCTGTGGGGGTCAACAAGTGAACAAAGGAAATGGCCAAGGCTTGTTCGGAGCATAGATCCTGCACCGAGAATGCGTAAACATTTTCTCGTCCCTCAACGGAACCCGCTACGAGGCGCGTCCGCTCCTCATTCCCGGCGTACCTGAGAACTCAGACCGCGCTACCCATGCCCGGCTCCTGCGTGCCAGCCGGCGGCTGCAGACCCGCCAGCAGACAGCCTTGTCCCAGCGGCCCTTTGGGAAAGAGCGTGTAGAGATGTTTGATGCCGCCTGCGGCATGGAAATGCTCGTCGAGCGCATCGTGCAGATCGCGCGTGTTCATTGCCGCTTCCGACGGTTCTGCATTGCGCGCGCAAATCTCCTGCAGTGCGCGTACCACCTGCCAGTGTTCTTCCGTCAGCGTGATCGCTTCGGCCTTGGCGACAGCCTCGGCCTGCTCGCGCGTCCAGTCGAACGGCGCATGAGGGAAACCCGGCACAGGCTCAGCTTCGTAGCCGGGACGGATGAATTCCTGGTTTGCGTCGTTCATGATCGTGTTCCTTTTTTCAGTGGGTTTTCCGCATCCGGGCAAGCCACGAAGCCAACTCACCCAATGCTGGGATCGAGGCCTTTTCCAAGAATGGCAGCCAAATGTCCTAGTCTGCAATCCTACTCAGGAGAAGATGCGCGTCTGTACGACAGCGCACACTGAACCTTGGCATTTTCACGCAGGATATGAGGTGGCACCAGACTCTGGGGATTCCCGGCCGCCGCCGATGCACTTTCGACTTTCATTGGAGACGCCGTGGCGGAATATCGCTTGCTGACAATCTGGCGCATCGAAGCGCCGCTGGAGGAGGTGTACGCAGCCATCCACAAATCCCCGCGCTGGCCGGACTGGTGGCCGGGCTTTCAGAAAGTGGAGCAGGTGGCGGCCGGTGACCCCGATGGGATCAACAGCGTTCTGCGCTATGTCTGGCAGGGGCGATTGCCTTACCGGATGGTGTTCGAAGTGCGCGCCACCCGCATCGAAAAGCAGGTGGCCATGGAAGGCGCTGTCCAAGGCGACCTCGATGGCGTCGGCCGCTGGCATTTCGTCAACGAGGGCGCGGTCAGCGTCGTCCGGTACGAGTGGCATGTCCGCAGCACCCGGTGGTGGATGAACCTGATCGCCCCGTTTGCCCGCCCGATGTTTATCCGCAACCACGGAATCCTCATGCGGCAGGGCGCGGAAGGCCTCGCGCGCCTGCTCGACGCGCCGCTGCTGAGCCAAGAAAACATCGATTTGTTGGCGGAAACTGCCGCCCCATCAACGGCAGCGCCCGGTCGGGTCAATCCGGAACCCAGGGCACCCCGGGAGGGCAGTTCATGAACGTACTCATCATCCTCGGACATCCGCGCACCGACAGCCTGTGCGGGGCACTGGCGGACGCCTACGACAAGGGCGCCCGTGCAGCAGGCACCGTGGTACGCCGCCTGGATCTGGCCACACTGGATTTCGACCCCGACGTTCACACCATTTCCCCCAATCAACAGACTTTTGAAGACGATATCCGCCAAGCCCGCGAACTGATCCTCTGGGCCGAGCATCTGGTGTTCGTCTATCCCACCTGGTGGGGCACCCTGCCCGCGCTGCTCAAGGGATTTCTCGACCGCGTCCTGACGCCGGGTTTCGCGTTCAACACCTGCGAGGGCGGCACCGGTTATCAGGGGTTGCTCGGCGGGCGTTCCGCGCAACTGATCACCACCATGGATACGCCGCCTCTGATCCACCGTCTGGTCTACCGGCAACCCGGCAGGAATGCCATGGCGCGGGCGACCCTGGGTTTCTGCGACATCCGCCCCGTGCGCTCCCTGGTCTGCGGCTCGGTCAAGGACTCCAGCCTGCAACAGCGGCAACAATGGTTGGAACAAGCCCGCCGTCAGGGACGCGCCCTGGAGCGGGGCCGCATCACCCCGGCAGAACAACTTCGTCACAAGGCCGGCGCCTGGCTAAAAGCCATGCGGCTGCAGTTCTATCCCATGACCTGGCTGGCCTACACAGTGGGCGCCCTCGCAGCGCTCCCCGTCGACGGCGTGTTCGGCAATCCGCTGTTCTGGATCGGCTACTTATGCCTGTTCCTGGGTGAGGTGGCCACCGTGCTGATTAACGAAGTGGTGGATTTACCGAGTGACCGCAACAACCGCTTCTTCAGTCCCTTCACCGGCGGCTCGCGGGTACTGGTGGAAGGCTTGCTGAGTATGCGCGAGCTGAGGATCGGGATCGTCGCGGCGCTGGCGGGGGCCCTCGCCGGTTCGGCATGGCTGCTGAATCTGACGCCGGCAAGCACGTCCGCGGTGGCGTCGGTGCTTGGCGTGATGGCGATTCTGGCCATCGGCTACACCGCGCCGCCGCTTAAGCTCTGCTATCGCGGCCTGGGCGAACTGGACGTGGCGTTCACCCACAGCATCGTCGTGATCCTGTGTGGCTACGTGTTCCTGGGCGGTGCCTGGAACGACGCGCAGCCGTGGCTGCTGAGCCTGCCCCTGCTGCTGGCGATCATGCCGTCCATCACGCTGTCCGGCATTCCGGACGCTGAAGCGGACGCCGCCGCCGGCAAGCGCACCCTGGCGGTCCGTCTGGGACAACGCGGCGCGCTGATGGTGTGCCTCATATTCACGCTGCTGGCGGCCGGCGCCGCACTGACCTGGCAGATCATGAACCTGGTGGGGGCTGCCTTCGCGGGGATCGCTTACGTCGTCATCCCACACGCGGCACTGCTGTCGTGGCTGCTGCTCAAGCGCATCGAATCGGGCAAACCGCCAGGCCGCATCGATGGGCTCATGGCGGCATCACTGACCTATGTGCTGTGGTTCGGGCTGTTCCCACTGTTCAGGTTGGCAGGATGAGCGGACGGCTTTCCCGCATTGCTGTTTTTCCACGCGATGCGGTTGCAGGTACGGCCGCTAATGCCGGCGCCAGTCGCCAAGCGCGCGCTGGCAAAGGCAACAGCAACTCGTCAGGCGTGCCGGCAGGTTCGCCAGCGGCGGGGCCTTATAAGTATCCATAAGGCAGCGGACCCCGCTTGATGGCATACCCCGTTAGCCACGTACGCTGCCGCACAGAACTCGTCGGCGTTTCAGCATATTAATGTACTTGTGACGAGCGTTGGGTGAATGCATGTGAATGCCACGCAGCATTAATTTACTTTATCTACAGAGGCCTAAAATGCAGACCATCAAATTACCCGATCAAAATACCCCTATGAACTTTACGCAGGCGCGCCTAACGGCTGTGGGGAAAGCCGACGAGATCCTTACGAAGCCCGTGATCGTCGCTTGGAAGGATGACAGGAATGGCAAGTTCGCTCCCGCAATTCCTGGAGGGACGGGGGACCGTTGGCATGATTACGGAGAAAGCAACGAAGGAATGCTGGAACTGCAGGTCGCCGATGCGTTTCACTTCATTTTTACGGACGCCGAGGGCTTCGACGAACCCGATACGAATCTCGCATCACTTGAAGACAATGGAACAAAATTTCTGTGTCTGAATGACGCTTGTAATGAAGAAGATCGGCAACGCCTTGGATACTTTCCGGGTGGTGGCCTGGGCGGGTAGTCACCCGGCGTTTTTCGTCCTTGGCATGGGCATCGTTCAATCGACCGTTGCCACGGCCCATACCGAAAATTCTGCGAACCGCTTTTGTCCGACGCCCGTCGCGCCTTTTTCCAGGTACAGAGCCCAGGCCCAATCGGGCTCGAACAGGCTGGTGGTAGACGACCAGTAAATGTCCTGCACCTCGGCGAAAGGATGTCCGGACGGCAAGGCCGGGCTGTGGGCGGAGCAATCCACCAAGGCTTCCAGTTCGTTGATCGTTGGCAACCGCCAGGCACGGCCCTCGCCTTCCTGGTTAAGCTCGGCCACCGCTGCCAATGCCTCGCGCCAGACCACCGGTTGCAGGGTGAGGTTCGCGCTGCGGCGCCAGAGCAGGCCGGCAAGTCGATCCAGTACGCCGGCAGGAAGGATTTCGAAGCGGGGTTCTGGCCACGGGGCGCCGACACGCCATTCGCCGTCCTGACCGGAACCGACGCATGCAATGACTTTGCCGGCGGCGTCGTAGCACAGGCTTTGGCCGGTGCGCGGGAGGACGCCCAGACCTTCGCCGCGCACCGGCCACAGCATGAAGGATTGGTCCTTGCCGCCGTAAAACATGCGGGCGCCATCGAGCGCCACGTACCAGGCGTGCGCCGGGCTGATGGCCGCCGTGGTCGAAGTCCAGTACCAACCGTTGAACACATCGATGAACGGGTGTTGCTCAGGCAAGGCCGGCAATTTGGTTTGCAGGCTGAGCACGCTGCGCAATTCGCGGCGATTGGGCATGCGCCAATCGCGCTGGCCAAAGCGCTGCTCGCGATTCATGGTCGCGACGAAGTCCAGTGCTTCCTGCCAGGTGAGGGGGAATTCCGCAAGATTGGCACTACGGCACCAGATCAGACCGGTCAGCCGGTCCATGACCTCGTCGTCGCGCACCTCGAATCGCGGTTCCGGCCAGGGCGCGCCGACGGCAAACGATGCGTCCTGGCCGGAACCTTCACACGGAATCTCGCTGCCATCGTCGGCATGGCAAGTGCGTTGGCCGGTATCCAGATAATGCCGAGAGGTCAGGCTCTGGCTAATCATTGGCGAACTCCGGATTTCAACCTGAACCCATCAATCGCGGCAGGTTGGGGGTCCGGCCATCAACGTCACAACAGCGGATTGTCCGCGACCCTCGTTCAAAATGCCGTCCCGAAACCCTCATCCGTTTCCAGTCTCAGCGGAGGCAAACCGGCGAGTTCATGAATAGGCATGAGCACGCCGCGCGTACCCGGCATGGCGTCAAACAACGTATAAAGATACTTGCTGCCACCCTTGAACTGGTAAGCCTCCTCGAGGAAACGCATATGCTCATGCGCGGCAAGACAGTCGTGCGTCTTGCAATCGCGCTGATAGT
>JAIBFE010000100.1 GCA_019459705.1 Thiobacillus sp.
CCGAAACCGGCAAGAACGTGGTTCTGGTTGAGAAAAATCCCGCACTGGGCGGACGCACCTCCCAGCTGTATCGCTACTTCCCCAAGCTGTGCCACCCCACCTGCGGTCTGGAAATCAACCTGCGCCGCCTCAAGAACAATCCCCGCGTGCGCGTGCTGACGCTGGCCGAAGTGACCGGCCTCTCAGGCAGCACCGGCAACTACACCGCCAGCATCAAGATCAAGCCGCGTTATGTGAACGAAAACTGCACCGCCTGCGGCGACTGCGGGCGCGCGGTCGAGATGAAGGTGGATGATCCGTTCAACTACAACCTCGGCCAGCACAAGGCCGCGTACCTGCCGAACGCGATGGCCTACCCGCAGCGCTACGTGCTGGACCCGGCGATCATCGGCAGCGCCGACGCCGACCGTGCGAAAACCGCGTGCAAATACGGCGCGATCGACCTCGACATGAAAGAGGAGACGATCCAGGTCAAGGCGGGCGCGGTGGTGTGGGCGACCGGCTGGCAGCCCTACGACGCGAAGAAGATTCAGCCCTACGGCTACGGCCGCTTCAAGAACGTCATCACCAGCGTCGAGTTCGAGCGCCTGGCCGACATCCACGGCCCCACCGGCGGCAAGATCCTGCGCCCCAGCGACGGCAAGGAAGCGAAGAACATCGCCTTCATCCAGTGCGCCGGCTCGCGCGACGAAAACCACCTGCGGCATTGCTCACGCATCTGCTGCATGGCGTCGCTGAAGCAGACGCACTACGTGCGCGAGAAATTCCCGGAAGACGGCAAGTCGACCATCTACTACATCGACATCCGCGCCATCGACCGCTTCGAGGATTTCTATCAGAAGGTCCAGGCCGATCCCTCGGTCACCTTCATCAAGTCCAAGGTCGCGAAGATCACCGAAGACGAGCATGGCAACGCGGTGTGCCATGGCGTCGACACCGAAGGCTACAAGCGCTACATGACGCCGCACGATCTGGTGGTGCTGGCGGTCGGCATGGAGCCCTCGGTCAAGGGCATCCACATTCCCGGCCACATCGTGGCGGACTCGAGCGGCTTCATCGAAGCCGACCCGGCCAACGGCGCGGTGTTCGGCGCCGGCTGCGCGTCGAATGCGCTGGACGTGAACCGCGCCGTGCAATCGGCCACGGCGGCGGCATTGCGCGCCATCCAGGTGGTCAACAAAGTAGCAAAGGCGGAGGCTTAAACAATGGCTGACATCAAAGTCGCAGC
>JAIBFE010000159.1 GCA_019459705.1 Thiobacillus sp.
GCACATCGAACGCAATCCCCGAGTCGACAATGGCTTTCGCGTAAAATTCGCCCAGCCGTTTCAGCTTGTCGCCGTCGTTGAACAGCCCCGCATTAAAAAAGTAGGGGCTCATGCGCCCCGCCTTGGTCTTGAACTCGCCAAAACACAGCACCTGCGACGCAATGGCGAATTCCACAAACTCGGCTTTGTAATCGGACATTTTTCACAACTTCTTGAATCAATCTTGATGCGAATTATATCGGCCAACCTCAACGGCATCCGTTCCGCCGCCACCAAAGGCTTCTTTGACTGGCTACCCACCCAGGGTGCCGACGTCGTCTGCGTGCAGGAGCTCAAGGCACAGACCGCCGACCTCAAGCCCGAATTCGTGACGTGCGACGGTCTCACCGGTGCCTTCCACTACGCAGAGAAAAAGGGCTACAGCGGCGTCGGTGTCTATACCCGCCAGGCGCCGCAGCGCGTCATCGAAGGCCTCGGCGTGTCCGAATTCGACCTGGAGGGCCGCTACATCGAGGCCGATTACGGCAATCTGGCCGTCATCTCGCTCTACCAGCCCTCCGGCTCCAGCAGCGAGGAACGGCAGCAGGCCAAGTTCCGTTTCATGGATGTCTTCTTCCCGCACCTCGAAGCGCTGATCCAATCCGGCCGCGAAATCGTCATCTGCGGCGACTGGAACATCGCGCACAAAGAAGCCGACCTCAAGAACTGGAAATCCAACCAGAAGAACTCCGGCTTCCTGCCCGAAGAACGCGCCTGGATGACGCGTCTGTTCGAGGAACTCGGCTGGGTCGACGTCTACCGCAGCCTCTACCCCGAGCACACCGGCGAGGCCTACACCTGGTGGAGCAACCGCGGCCAGGCGTATGCCAAAAACGTCGGCTGGCGCATCGACTACCAGATCGCCACCCCCGGGATCGCAGCCAAGGCGAGATCCGCCAGCGTCTACAAGGACCAGCGCTTTTCCGACCACGCGCCGCTGATCGTCGATTACGATTACGCTCCATGACCGCCCACCCCTGGCTCGCCACCCTCAAGGTCTACACCCACCCGCGCGTCGTCGGGATGCTGTTCCTCGGCTTCTCCGCCGGGCTGCCGCTGTTGCTGGTGCTGGGCACGCTGTCGTTCTGGCTCTCTGAAGCCGGCATCGCGCGTGCGACGATCGGGCATCTCTCCTGGGTGGGGCTGGCGTACGGCTTCAAGTTTTTGTGGTCGCCGCTGGTGGATCGGCTGCCGCTGCCCTTCCTCACCGCGCGGCTGGGCAAGCGGCGGGCGTGGCTGCTGCTGTCGCAGGTCTGCATCGCCGCCGCGCTGCTGGG
>JAIBFE010000009.1 GCA_019459705.1 Thiobacillus sp.
CATGGACGTGGTCGCCACCGGCACCAGCAAGTCGACCGAGGAAGACAAGGCGCGCATCCGCGAGCTGATGGGTGACAAGACCAAGATGATCACCGACGGCAGCCCCAAGGCGCTGATCGGCATCGTCAAGGAATATCAGGCCGACATCCTGATCGCCGGCGGCCGCAACATGTACACCGCGCTGAAGGCGCGCATCCCCTTCCTCGACATCAACCAGGAACGCGAATTCGGCTACGCCGGCTACACCGGCATGACCGAACTGGCGCGCCAGCTGGCGCTAACGATCGAGAGCCCGGTGTGGCAATCGGTGCGCAAGCCCGCGCCATGGGCGCATGACTCGGCGCCGGGCGTCGTGATGACCGCAACGGGAGCGTAAGCCATGGCCGAAATCATCAAACGCAGCAAGGCACTCGCCGTCAGCCCGCTGAAGGTCAGCCAGCCGGTCGGCGCCTCGCTCGCCTTCCTCGGCGTCAACCGCGCCATTCCGATGATGCACGGATCGCAGGGCTGCACCGCCTTCGGCAAGGTGTTCTTCGTGGGGCATTTCCGCGAGCCGATTCCGCTGCAGACCACCGCGATGGACCAGACCTCCACCGTGCTCGGCGCCGACGACAACGTGATCGAGGGGCTGCGCGCGATCGCCGAGAAAAACCGTCCCGCGTTGATCGGCCTGCCGACCACGGGGCTGTCGGAAACCCAGGGTGCCGACATCCATCGACTGGCCAGGCAGTTTCATACTGCCTGTCCCGAATACGCTGACATTCCCGTGGTGCCGGTGGTCACGCCCGACTTCAGCGGCTGCCTGGAAAGCGGCTACGCGCTGGCGGTGAAGTCGATGATCGACGTGCTGGTGCCGGCAAGCGCCAGCGTCGGCAAGCGCCACAAGCAAGTGAACGTGCTGGCCGGATCGCTCTTGACGCCGGGCGACATCGAGCACATCAAGGATCTGGTCGAAGCCTTCGGCCTGCGTCCGGTGGTGCTGCCGGACATCGCCGATTCGCTCGACGGCCATCTCACCGATGCCGAGTCGAGCCCGGTCACCACCGGCGGTACCCCGGTGTCGGAGATCGTCAGCATGGGCGAGTCGGTCGCGACGCTGGTCATCGGCCGCTCGCTCGACCCCGCAGCCGATCTGCTGAAGGAACGCACCCAGGTGCCCGACACTCGCTTCGACACCCTGATGGGGCTGGAGGCGGTCGACGCCTTCGTTCATGCATTGGCTCAAATCTCCGGCCAGCCGGTGCCGGAAAAACTCGAACGCCAGCGCGCGCAGCTGCAGGACGCGATGGTCGACACCCATTTCATGCTCGGCTTCGCCCGCGTCGCCATCGCCGGCGATCCAGACCTGTTGTACGGCTACGCCCGTCTGGTCACCGACATGGGCTGCGAGGTCACCGCCGCGGTGGCGCCGTCGCGCGCACCGGTGCTGGACGACGTGCCCACCGCGCAGGTCAAGCTGGGCGACCTCGAAGATCTGGAGCTGGCGGCACGCGAACACGGCGTCGATCTGGTGATCAGCAATTCCCACGCGCTGGAAACGGCGCAGCATCTCGGCGTGCCGCTGCTGCGCGCGGGTTTCCCGCAATACGACCTAATCGGCGGCTACCAGCGGCTGTGGATCGGCTATCGCGGCACCCGGCAGACGCTGTTCGACCTCGCCAACATTCTGTTGAGCAACGGCCACCACGAGATTCCCGCTTACCGTTCCATCTACCACGCAGAGGAGGCCAGTCATGCGTCATCTGCGCCTGGTCATACCCACTGAGGAGTCGAACATGAGCGTGAAAATCGCCTTCGCCAGCAGCGACCGCCGCCAGGTCGACCAGCACTTCGGCGCCGCGGAATCGTTCGCCATCTACGAACTGTCCGACGACGACGCCCGCCTGGTGGAAGTGGCCGAGTTCACCGACAGCGACACCGCGATGGACGGCCACGAAGGCAAGCTCGCCAGCAAGATCGACCTGCTCGCCGACTGCGCCGCCGTCTACTGCAATGCCGTCGGCGCCTCTGCCATCAAGCAGTTGCTGGCACGCGGCATCCAGCCGCTGAAAGTCGAGGAAGGCACCCTCATCGACACCCTCCTGGGCGAGCTGAACCAGAGCCTTGCGAGCAACCCGCCGGCCTGGATGGTGAAGCAGATCAAGCGCCAGAACGCGGGCGACCGCTTCGGTTCGATGGCCGAAGAGGAGTGGCAGGAATGATCGAAACCCGATTAATCAAAACCAGCGCGCGCGTCGTCTCCATCGGCAACGGCCAAGCCTGGGTCGAAGCCTCGTCGCAGCAGGGCTGCGCAGCCTGCCATGTGCAAGGCAGTTGCAGCGTGTCCGGCCTCGGCAAATATTTCAGCCGCAACAAGCCGCCGGTGGCGGTGGCCTGCGACCTGGCGCTTGAGCCGGGTGACAGCCTGGTGCTGAGCCTGGCCGAATCCGACCTGCTGCGCGCCGGCCTGCTGGCCTATCTGCTGCCCGCCGTGCTGTCGGTGCTCGGTGCGATCACGACATCCCTATTCGGCCTCGGCGACGCCGCTGCGGTCGCGGCCATGCTGGCGGGCTTCGCTACCGGCATGGTGATTGCCCGCGTGTTCGCCCATGCGCCGCGCATCCATATTTCACGACCACCCCCTACCGATCAGCCCCTTCAAGGAGACCCACATGACTGACGCCGCAACGGTCGAACTCGACCCCATTCTCGAAACCGATTTCATCAAGGAGATGGTGAAGCAGATGCGCGCCATCGACAGCTACGGCACCTACGACGGCTGGCCGGTGGAGCGCATCCTC
>JAIBFE010000177.1 GCA_019459705.1 Thiobacillus sp.
CGTTCGACGTGGTCGACGACCCCGACATCGACATCGTGGTCGAGCTGATCGGCGGCCTGGAGCCCGCGCGCGAACTGGTGATGCAGGCCATCGCCAACGGCAAGCACGTGGTCACCGCCAACAAGCACCTGGTCGCCAAGCACGGCAACTAAATCTTCGCGGCGGCGCAGGCCAAGGGCGTGATGGTCGCGTTCGAGGCCGCGGTGGCGGGCGGCATCCCCATCATCAAGGCGCTGCGCGAGGGACTCACCGCCAACCGCATCGAGTGGCTGGCCGGCATCATCAACGGCACCAGCAACTTCATCCTCACTGAAATGCGCGACAAGGGCGCGGCGTTTGAAGACGTGCTGAAACAGGCGCAGGCCCTGGGTTACGCCGAAGCCGACCCGACCTTCGACATCGAAGGCATCGACGCCGCGCACAAGCTCACCATCCTGTCGGCGATCGCATTCGGCATCCCGATGCAGTTCGATCGTGCCTATACGGAAGGCATTTCGAAGCTGACGCGCGAAGACGTGCAGTACGCCGAGGAGCTCGGCTACCGCATCAAGCTGCTGGGCATCGCGCGCCGCGCCGAGAACGGCATCGAGCTGCGCGTCCATCCCACGCTGATTCCCGAGCGCCGTCTGATCGCCAACGTCGACGGCGCGATGAACGCCGTGCTGGTGTTGGGCGACGCCGTCGGCCCGACGCTGTATTACGGCGCCGGCGCCGGTGCCGAGCCGACTGCGTCCGCGGTGGTCGCCGACCTGGTCGACGACACCCGGCTGCATACCGCCGACCCGCACCATCGCGTGCCGCATCTGGCGTTCCAGCCGGCCCAGCTGGCCGACACCCCGATCCTGCCGATGGACGAAGTGCGCACCGCGTATTACCTGCGTCTGCGCGCCTTCGACCGCCCCGGCGTGCTGGCCGACATCACCCGCATCCTGGCCGACAGCAACATCTCGATCGACGCCATGGTGCAGAAGGAACCCGCCGAGGGCGAGGAGCAGGTCAACATCATCCTGCTGACCCACATCACGGTGGAAAAGAACATCAACGCCGCGATTGCAAAAATCGAGGCGCTCGACACCGTGGCGGGCAAGGTGATGCGCATCCGCCTCGAAGAACTGGCGGCCAAATGAACTACCTCAGCACGCGCGGCCTGGCACCGCAACTCCGCTTCTCCGAAATCCTGCTCGGCGGGCAAG
>JAIBFE010000182.1 GCA_019459705.1 Thiobacillus sp.
GCCTTTTCCGGGGTGGTGATGTCGCCGTTGGCGATCACCGGGATCTTCGCCTCCGCCTTCACCGCGCGAATGGTGTCGTATTCGGCCTCGCCGGTGTAGCCGCAGGCGCGGGTGCGGCCATGCATCGCCAGCGCCTGCACGCCGGCGTTCTCGGCGATCTTCAGGATGTTGAGCGCATTGCGGTGCTCACGGTCCCAGCCGGTGCGGATCTTCAGCGTCACCGGTACCTCGGGGACGGCGGCGACCACCGCGTCCAGAATGCGTCCGACCAGCGTCTCGTCCTGCAGCAGCGCGGAACCCGCCATCACGTTGCACACCTTCTTGGCCGGGCAGCCCATGTTGATGTCGATGATCTGCGCGCCGCGGTCGACGTTGTGGCGCGCTGCTTCCGCCATCATCTTCGGATCGGCGCCGGCGATCTGCACGCTGATCGGATCGACCTCGCCCTCGTGGTTGGCGCGCCGCGCCGTCTTGGCCGAGCCGTACAGGAGCGAGTTCGACGTCACCATCTCGGACACGGCCATGCCCGCGCCCAGCTTCTTGCAAAGCTGGCGGAAAGGCCGGTCGGTCACCCCGGCCATGGGGGCGACGATCAGGCGGTTCTTGAGGAGGTGGCTGCCGATACGCATAAGGGAACGCATTTTACCCGCGTCGCGAGTCTCGACCAAGCCGGAAAATGACTTTTCTGCTGGCATCCTGTTATTGCAGTGGCTATCATCAAACAGGAAAAATTCATCGATAAACAGGGGGGTGGAAACATGAGTGTCATATCTGAATTCAAGGAATTCGCGGTCAAGGGCAATGCCATGGATCTGGCGGTCGGCGTCATCATTGGTGCCGCCTTCGGCAAGATCGTCGAATCCATCGTCAATGACCTCATCATGCCGATCATCGGCGCCATCTTCGGCGGCTTCGATTTTTCCAACCTGTTCTTCGCGCTGGGTACGGTGCCGGAGGGGGTGGCAATGACGCTGGCCGAGGT
Source organism: Thiobacillus sp. (assembly GCA_019459705.1). Lineage (GTDB taxonomy): Bacteria > Pseudomonadota > Gammaproteobacteria > Burkholderiales > Thiobacillaceae > Thiobacillus. Next base: position 983 of record JAIBFE010000182.1, read on the forward strand.
CAAGAAGGCGGGGGTGCCGGTTTTCGCCTATGGCAACTTCCTGACCATCCTGCTCAATTTCATCATCTTGGCCTTCATCGTCTTCATTCTCGTCAAGCAGCTCAACCGGCTGAAGAAGGAAGCACCGCCCGCTGCGCCCCCCGCCACGCCGGAAGACGTCATGCTGCTGCGTGAAATTCGGGACAGCCTGAAAAAATAGGCGCGGCATGTTGCCCTTGCAACCCGGCGACTCATTTGCTTCCGGCTTCCGGAGGCCGGTGTCGCAGATACAACCGTACTATCTGTCCCCTGATCGATTCGGGCGGGTGAGCCGGTTTGTCTTTAATGTTAAAAACGGGAGCATCACAATGAAACGAACACATGCGGCATGGCTGCTGGCCGGTCTGGCCACGCTGGGCGGCGCAACGGCCCAGGCGGCCGAGATGCCGGAACGCGACCTGGGGCTGCTGCTGGGCGGCGGCTGGGCCGACGAGGATCTGGTCGGCGGCAAGGACGACGAGGTCAACCCGCTGTTCGGTCTGCGTTACGGCCAGCGCCTGAACGACGACTTCAACGTCTTCGGCGACCTGGTTTACGGCGCCTATGACGGCAACCGTGCCGGGGTGGGGGATGCCGACGTCACCACCCTGCGCGGCGGCCTTGAATGGCTGTTCTCCAGGCAGCAGAAATACAACTGGTTCCTGTCCGGCGGTCTCGGATTGATGAATGTCGATACCGACGGCGCCGTAGACTTCACCCGTCCGATGGCCTCGCTGGGCGTGGGACAGGCATGGGAAGTGGGTGCCAACGACGCCTTCCGCTGGGAAGTGCGTGCCGACCAGTCGTTCGGCAACGATACGCTGCCGAACGCGGGTCTCACCAACCTCCAGGCGCTGCTCGGCTATTCCTGGGGCCTGGGCGCACCGCTGGATTCCGATGGTGACGGCGTGGCCAACCGCCTGGATCAGTGCCCCAACACGCCCAAGGGCGCCAGGGTCGACACCAGGGGCTGTCCGCTGGATAGCGATGGCGATGGCGTATTCGACGGTCTGGACAGGTGTCCCAATACGCCCGCAGGTGTGAGGGTCAATGCCGATGGCTGCCCGCTCGATACCGACGGCGACGGCATTCCCGATTACCTGGATAAATGCCCGACCGTTCCGGCACCCGGTACGGCGGATGGTTGCCCGCCCAAGGCCGCTGAGCCTCAGCCTGCACCGGTCGCTGAGCCTTCCGTGCCGCGGAAACTGACGCTGGAGGGCGTGAACTTCGACAACGACAGCGCCAGGCTGCGTCCCGAGTCCATCGCGATTCTGGACAACGCCGCCGCCACGCTGAAGGAGTGGGGTGAGGTCAAGGTTGAAGTGGCCGGGCATACCGATTCGGTGAGCTCCGACGCTTACAACCGCAAGCTGTCGCAGCGTCGTGCCGAAGCGGTACGCGCTTACCTGATCAGGAAGGGTGTGGCCGCGGAGCGTCTGACCGCCAAAGGGTATGGCGAAGCCAGCCCGGTGGCCGACAACAAGACCGCGGAAGGCCGTTTCAAGAACCGCCGCGTGGAACTGATCCCGCAGCAGTGAGCGACATCGGGCTGGTTAAAACGGGCGCCGCGGCGCCCGTTTTTTATTGCCGGTTGCGAAGCGATGGGGGCTAGTGCGCCGCTTCCCAGTTGCTGCCGGCGCCTACGCCCACTCGCAAGGGCACCCTGAGCGCGGCAACGTTGCACATATGCGCAGGCAGTTCGGCACGCACGAGGTCGAGTTCGCGTTCGGGCACTTCGAGGATGAGTTCGTCGTGCACCTGCAGCAGCAGCCGGCTGGCGAGTTTTTCGCGGTCCAGCCAGCCCTGCACCGCGATCATCGCCAGCTTGATCAGGTCGGCGGCGGTGCCCTGCATCGGCGCGTTGATCGCGGCGCGCTCGGCACCCTGGCGGCGTTGCGGGTTTTTGGCGTTGATTTCGGGCAGGTACAGCCGGCGGCCGAACACGGTCTCGACGTAGCCCTGGCTGCGCGCGGCTTCGCGTGTGCGCTGCATGTAGTCGGCGACGCCGGGATAGCGCGCGAAGTAGCGGTCGATGTAGGCCTGCGCGGCGGCGCGCTCGAGGTTGAGCTGGCTGGCGAGGCCGAATGCCGACATGCCGTAGATGAGTCCGAAGTTGATTACCTTGGCCATGCGTCGCTGGTCTGCATTTACCTCGTCGAGCGGCACGCCGAAGACTTCGGACGCCGTTGCGGTGTGGATGTCGCGGTCCTCGGCGAAGGCAGTCAACAGACCGGCATCGTTGGACAGGTGGGCCATGATGCGCAGTTCGATCTGCGAATAGTCGGCCGACACCAATACGTGCCCGGGCGGTGCGATGAAGGCCTCGCGGATGCGTCGGCCTTCGGCGGTACGCGCGGGAATGTTCTGCAGGTTGGGCTCGGAACTCGCCAGCCGGCCGGTGACGGCAGTCGCCTGCGAATAGCTGGTGTGCAGACGGCCGGTGGCCGGATGCACCATCTGTGGCAGCTTGTCGGTGTAGGTCGATTTCAGCTTGGCCATGCCGCGGTAGTCGAGAATCGCCCGCGCGATGGGATGGTCGAGCGCCAGTTGCTCCAGCGTCTCCTCGTCGGTCGAGGGCGCGCCGCCCGGCGTCTTCTTGATGACCGGCAGGCCTTTCTGGGTGAAAAGAATGTCGCCGATCTGCTTGGGCGAGCTGAGGTTGAACGGCTGCCCGGCTTCCTGATAGGCGCGCTGTTCCAGCTCCAGCATCTTCCTGCCGAGCTCGCCGCTTTGTACCGCCAGTAAATTCCGATCGAGCAGCACGCCGGTGCGTTCCATGCGGAACAGGATCTCCGCCACCGGCAGCTCGATGCCGCGATAGACGAAGCTCAGCTTGTCGGACGCGGCGATCTGCGGTGCCAGTGCATCGCGTACACGCAGCGTGACGTCAGCATCTTCCGCTGCATACTCGCTGGCGCGTTCGATCGCCACCTGCTCGAAACCGATGCGCGACGCGCCCTTGCCGGTGACGTCATCGTAGCTGATCGTGGCGAGGCCCAAGTGGCGCGACGTCAGGTTGCCGAGTTCGTGCGACTGATGGGCTTCCAGCACGTAGGACTGCAGCAGCGTGTCGTCGACCACGCCGCCGAGCGCGATGCCATAGTTGGCGAAGATGTGGCGGTCGTACTTGAGGTGCTGGCCGACGATTTTGGGTTCGGGGTTTTCCAGCAGCGGTTTCAGCTTCGCCAGCACGGCATCGCGATCCAGCTGCGCCGGCGCGCCGGCATAGTGATGCGCCAGCGGCAGGTAGGCCGCTTCGCCGTGGGTGACCGCGAAGGAGATGCCGACCAGTTCGGCCTGCATGGCGTTGAGGCTGGTGGTCTCGGTGTCGAGCGCGAAGGCCGGCGCCGCCGCCAGTTTGGCGATCCAGGCGTCGAGCGCGTCCTCCGTCAGGATCGTCTCGTAATGCGCGCGATGGTCGCCGCTGCAGTCCTGTTCAGGGGTGTCGGGTTCGGCGGTGGCGGCGGCATCGAGCTCGCGCAGCCAGGTGCGGAACGCGTAGCGTTCAAACAGCGTGCGCAGCGCATCGGTGTCGCGCGGCTTCAGGACGAGGTCGTCGAAATCGAAGGGCAGCGCGACATCGCACTTGATGGTGATCAGCACGCGCGCCTGCGGCAGCCAGTCGCGGGCGGCACGCAGGTTGTCGCCGACCACGCCCTTGATCTCATCCGCGTGCGCCAGCAGGTTGTCGAGCGTGCCGTATTCGGTGAGCCATTTGACCGCAGTCTTGGGGCCGCATTTGGCGACGCCCGGCACGTTGTCGACCGCGTCGCCGACCAGCGTGAGGTAATCGATGATGCGGGCCGGCGGCACGCCGAACTTGGCAGCCACGCCGGCCTCGTCGAGCGTTTCCTCGCTCATGGTGTTGACCAGCGTCACATGGTCGTCGACCAGTTGCGCCATGTCCTTGTCGCCTGTGGAGACGATGCTGCGGATGCCTTTCTGCGTCGCATGCCCCACCAGCGTGCCGATCACGTCGTCGGCCTCGACGCCCTCAATGGCGACGAGCGGCCAGCCCTCGGCGCGGATCGCCTCGTGCAGCGGCTCGATCTGGCAGCGCAGGTCGTCCGGCATCGGCGGGCGGTGTGCCTTGTACTCGGGATAGAGATCGTCGCGGAAGGTCTTGCCCTTCGCGTCGAACACACAGGCGATATAATCGGCCGCATGGTCCTTCCGCAGCTTGTGCAGCATGGAGAGCACACCCTTGATCGCATTGGTCGGTTCGCCTGCCTGGTTGCGCAGGTCGGGCAGCGCATGAAACGCGCGATACAGATAGGACGATCCGTCCACCAGCAACAGGACTTTTCCGGGATGGGTCACACTGAGATTGTTCACGAGGCGCTCGAAAATGCACTTTGATAAATTGCCTGACCCCGCCGATCCCGGGCGTACTGCCGAGATCAATTATTCGGCGCGCGAGTCGTGGCGGATGCTGGGGATTATGGCAGAGTTCGTCGAGGCGACCGAACGGCTGGCGTCCATTCGCCCTGCCGTGTCGATCTTCGGCAGTGCCCGTACGCCGCCCGATCATGCGTATTACATGCTCACCGAAGTCATCGCGCGGAAGCTCTCCGATGCGGGGTTTTCGGTCGTTTCCGGCGGCGGCCCCGGCATCATGGAAGCCGCCAACAAGGGGGCCTATTTCGGCAAGTCGCCCAGCGTCGGACTCAACATCCAGCTCCCGCACGAACAGAGCGCCAACTCGTACCAGGACATCAGCCAGACTTTCCAGCATTTTTTCGCGCGCAAGGTCATGTTCGTCAAGTTTGCCGCGGCCTATGTCGTCATGCCTGGCGGCTTCGGCACGCTGGACGAACTGTTCGAGGCGCTGACCCTGGTGCAGACCGGGAAAATCGCGCCCATACCGATCGTCCTGGTCGGCTCGAAATTCTGGGCGGGACTGTCCGACTGGGTGAAGACCCGGATGGTGGATGAAGGCATGATTTCACCCGGGGACGTCGACCTCCTGCGCATCATCGACAAACCCGAGGAGGTGGTCGATGCCATCTTCAGCCATTATGAAAAACGCGGCTTCATGCCGTCGCTGGCCGAGCGCGAAATCCAGCTCAATCTGTGAGCTGACGTCCAGCCTTTCACTTAAGCTATATACATTCGCCTTCTGGAGCCTGTCATGCGTACCCCTGTTTTGCTGTTGACCCTGTTGTTGAGCGGACTGGCCGTGGCCGCCGCGCCGTCCGACCGTCCGCCCGAACTGAAACCTGTTCCGGACGGTGCGCCGGGCCCCGGCGATGCGCCGCAGGTGACCATCAAGCCGAGCAGTCAGGGGCGTGTCGTCGAGTACCGCGCCAACGGCAGGCTTTACATGCTGAAAGTCATCCCCAAGGTCGGCAAGCCGTATTACCTGATCGACCAGAAGGGCGACGGCCAGTTTGCGCGGCAGGACAGCCTCGATTCGGGCATGCGGCCGCCGATGTGGGTGATCAAGGAATTCTGATTCGATCATGATGCGTCGGGTAAAATCCGCCGCATGAATACGGTTTCCGATCAAGACATCCCGCGCAAGGTCGCGGCCAGCCAGGGTTTCCAGTGGGTGGTTGCGGGCTTTCGCATGTATCGCAAGAATCCCCTGTTGCTGTCCGCCGCGTTCGGCGTGCTGTTCGGCATGGTGATGGCGCTCGGCCTCATCCCCGTGGTGGGCGGCTCGCTGTCGGAACTGGCGTCGCCGCTGATGGTGGCCGGCTTCATGGCCGCATATCGCGCGCTCGACGACGGCAACGAACTCGAGTTGCCGCAGTTTCTCGCCGGCGTGCAGGGTCCCGCCATTCCGTTGATGACCGTCGGCGCGGTGCAGCTGCTCGGCACACTGCTGATCGGGCAGGTGATGCTCGGGATGGGCTTCGATCCGCAGGCAGTGATGACGGCGGCACAGTCGCAAAAAGATCCGGCCGAAATGCAGGCGTTGATGAATCAGGCCATGCCTGCGGTGCTGACCGGACTGGTGCTGTTCACCCCGCTGATCATGGCCACCTGGTTCGCGCCTGCGCTGATCCTGTTCGGCGGCGCCCGTCCGGCTACCGCGCTGGGCGTCAGCCTGAAAGCCGTCGCCAGAAACTGGGCTGCGATGCTGGTGAATGGTCTCACCCTGGGGCTGTTGCTGTTCCTTGCCGCATTGGTGCCGATGCTGCTCGGTCTGCTGGTGGCGATGCCGGTGTTGTTCGGCTCGTTGTATGCCTCGTATCAGGCGATTTTCGCGGTGTGGGCGGACGACACGCCGTCAGCCAGCGACAGCGTGGCGTCCCTCTAAAGCAAGGTTCAGATGGCCGACAGTTTGGCGTAAGCCAGCGCCAGCCACTTCGTTCCGGCTTCGCGGAATTTCACCTGCACCCGCGCGTCAGCGCCGCGTCCCTCGAAGTCGATGATGATGCCGGTGCCGAACTTGGCATGGGCCACGCTCTGGCCCACCTTGTAGCCGGTGTCATTGCCCGTCTGCGTCGGGCGGTTCGTGCCGTAGGCGCTTGCCGGCTGCTGGACGCTTGAGGGGTAGCCGGGGTCGCTGCGGCGGTTCAGGTGCATCAGCACCTGCTCCGGCAGTTCGTCCAGAAAGCGCGACGGCAGGCTGTAGCGGATCTGCCCGTGCAGCATGCGCGACTGCGCATGCGACAGGTAGAGCCGTCGCCGGGCGCGGGTGATCGCCACGTACATCAGCCGCCGCTCCTCCTCCAGGCCGTTTTCCTCGTGCGCGCTCTGCTCGTGCGGAAACAACCCCTCTTCCAGGCCGGTGATGAACACCGCGTGGAATTCCAGCCCCTTGGCGGCGTGCACCGTCATCTACTGCAGCGCGTCGTGGCCGGCGCCGGCCTGGTGCTCGCCGGCTTCCAGCGCGGCGTGGGCGAGGAAGGATTCCAGCGTCTTTTCTTCTGCCTCCTCACCAAACAACGCGGCGGCGTTGACCAGTTCGTTGAGGTTTTCCAAGCGGTCGGCGCCGTCCTTGTCGACACGGTAAAAGTTCGCCAGGCCGCTGGCTTCGATCACGTGGTCGATGGCCTCGTGCAAGGGCAGGTCAGCGACCACCTGTTTCATTTCTTCGACCAGTTTGGCGAAGCCCGCGACCTTGCCGCTGCTGGTGCATGCCGCCTGCCACAGGCTCGCACCCGAGCGCGCGGCGGAATCGGCCAGCTGCTCCAGGCTGCGCGCGCCGATGCCGCGGGTGGGGAAGTTCACCACGCGCAGAAAGGCGCCATCATCTTCCGGATTGGTCAGCAGACGCAGGTAGGCGAGCGCGTGCTTGATTTCCTGACGCTCGAAAAAACGCAGGCCGCCGTAGACCCGATACGGCACGCTGGCCGAGAACAGCGCATGTTCCAGTACCCGCGACTGCGCGTTGGAGCGATACAGCAGCGCCATGTCCGACAGGTTCACCCCCTCGCGGTTGAGTGCGCGCACCTCGTCGACCACGAAGCTCGCCTCGTCCTGGTCGGAGTAGGCGTCGAAGATGCGGATCGGCTCGCCTTCGCCTTCCGCGGTCCACAGGTTCTTCCCCAGGCGATGCGCGTTCTGCGCAATCAGCGTGTTGGCGGCGGTGAGGATGTGGCCGTGGCTGCGGTAGTTCTGCTCCAGCTTGATCACGTTGCCGTGGGCGAACTCGCGCTCGAACTCGGCCATGTTGGCGGTGTTGGCGCCGCGAAAGGCGTAGATCGACTGATCGTCGTCGCCGACCGCGAACAGCGCGGTGTGCGGGCCGGCGAACAGCTTCAGCCAGCGGTACTGCAGCGTGTTGGTGTCCTGGAACTCGTCGATCAGGATGTGCCTGAAGCGGTCCTGATAATGCTGGCGCAGCGGCTCGTTGCGGTACAGCAGTTCGTAGGAGCGCAGCAGCAGTTCGGGGAAATCCGCCACGCCCTCGCGCTGGCATTGCGCGTCGTAGGCCTCGTACAGCTCGGCCATGCGCATCGAGTATTCGTCGAAGGCCTCGGCGTCGCGCGCGCGGCGGCCGGCCTCCTTGTGGCCATTGATGAACCACTGCACCTTCTTCGGCTCGTATTTCTCGGTGTCGACGTTCATCGCCTTCATCAGGCGTTTGATCGCGGAGAGCTGGTCCTGCGAATCCAGGATCTGGAACGACTGCGGCAGCCCGGCTTCGCGGTAGTGCGTGCGCAGCAGCCGGTTGGCCAGCCCGTGGAAGGTGCCGACCCACATGCCGCGCGTGTTGATCGGCAGCATCGCCGAAATGCGCGTGAGCATCTCCTTCGCCGCCTTGTTGGTGAAGGTTACCGCGAGGATGCCGTGCGGCGACACCTGGCCGGTCTGGATCAGCCACACGATGCGCGTGGTCAGCACGCGCGTCTTGCCCGAGCCGGCCCCTGCCAGAATCAGCGCGGATTCGTGCGGCAGCGTGATGGCAGCGCGCTGTTCGGGGTTGAGGTTTTCCAGCAGATGGGCGGACATACGGGGGTAAAATCGGGCGATCAATGACGAATTATAAGGGGGGAGCGATGGTGAGAATCCTGTTTTTCGGCGACCTGGTGGACACGCTCGGCATGGCGTCGGACGAAATCGCCTTGCCGCCCGACGTGACCGACGTCGAGCGTCTGCTGTTCGTGCTGTCCAAACGCGGCGAGATGTGGAAGAAGATGCTGCTCGGCAATCCCAAGCTCAACATCACCATCAACAAGCAGTTCGCCGACAAGTCCGCGCCGGTCAGCGACGGCGACGAAATCGCGCTGGTAGGGTTCGCGGTGGTTTGAGCGTGCAGCATCCCGGCCTGCGGGCGTTTCTTCCATGATCACGGGCGCATAGCCATGCCAGCCTTCAGTCCGTTCCGTCCCCCCCGTTCCCTGTTGGCAGGCGTCATCGTCTTTCTGCTCGCTGCCGCGTTGTCGGGCGCGATCGTCTGGCAACTGGAGCAGCATGCCATCGAGCGTGAGCGGGTGCGCGTCGCGCATCTGGCAGGCGACCATGCCCATGCGATCGAGCACACCATCGAGCATGCCCTGTCTGCGACGCATGCTCTGGCGGCCCTGGTGCGCCAGGGCAACGGCGCCGTGTCCGACTTCGAGACGGCTGCAGGCAAGATGCTGCCGTTTTACCCGGGCGTATCCGAACTGGCGCTGGCGCCCGGCGGGGTCATCCGGGATGTCGTGCCGAGGTCCGGGAACGAGCGGGCGGTTGGCCTGGACCTGCTGGCCTCCCCGACGCAGCGCAAGGAATCCCTGAATGCCCGGGACAGCGGCAGGTTGACCCTGGCCGGACCGCTTGAACTGGTGCAGGGCGGAACCGGTGTCGTCGGGCGGCTGCCGGTTTTTCTGGAAGACGGCAGCGGGCGTTCGGTTTTCTGGGGCTTCACCCTCGTCGTGATGCGCCTGCCCGACGGGCTGGACATGGCCCACTTGTCGAGTCTGGATCATCAGAGTCTGGCTTACGAGTTGTGGCGGGTCCACCCGGATAACGGAAAGAAACAGATCATCGCCCGTTCATCGCCGGCACCCTTGGTCGAACCCGTGGAGCAGGCCCTGCAAGTCCCCAATGCCACCTGGACGCTGAGCGTTGCGCCGGTCAGGGGCTGGGCTCATCCGATCGAGACCTGGACGCGGCTGGCGCTGGGCATCCTCGTCAGCCTGCTGCTGGGTTATCTGGCGAGGAGTTTTTTCGAGTTGCGGGCGCAAAAACAGCTGCTCGAGGCGCGCGTCGCCCGGCGCACCGCCGACATTCTTGCGGCGCAGCGCCAGTTGAAGTCCACCCTCAACGCGCTCCCCGACCTGGTCTGGCTGAAGGATGCGGACGGCGTCTATCTGAGCTGCAATCCGATGTTCGAACGGTTTTTCGGCGCCAGCGAGGCGGATATCGTCGGCAAGACCGACTACGAATTTGTCGGCCGCGAGCAGGCGGACTACTTTCGCGAGCACGACCGCGCGGCGATGGCTGCCGGCAAACCCAGCATCAACGAGGAATGGCTGAGCTTCGCCGACGATGGCAGCCGCAGGCTGTTTGAAACGATCAAGACGCCCATGCAGGATGACGACGGACAACCCGTCGGCGTGCTGGGCGTCGCCCGCGACATCACCAAGCGCGCGCTGGCGGAACAGGCGCTTCTGCAATCCCGGCAGCAGGCGCAGCAATACCTGAACATCGCCGGCGTGATGCTGATTGCGCTCGATGCCGATGGCCGGGTGCAGCTCGTCAACCTCAAGGGCTGCGACATGCTGGGCGCGCCCGAGGCGGAGATCCTGGGCAAGGACTGGATCGGCCATTTCCTGCCCGAACGCGTGCGGCAGGACGTCAGGGAGACTGTTGCCCGGATGATGAAGGGCGACATCGCACCCGTCGAGTACATGGAAAATGCCATCCTGACCCGCAAGGGCGAGGAACGCATGGTTGCCTGGCACAACGTGCTGCTGCGGGACGAATCGGGGCGGATCAACGGCATACTCGCTTCGGGAGAGGACATCACCGAACGCAAGCTGGCGGAGCAGGCCTTGCGCGATTCCCGCGAGAGCCTGCGCCTGCTGCTCGATTCGATGGCCGAGGCGGCCTATGGCGTGGATTTCGACGGCAACTGCACCTTCGCCAACCGGGCCTTCCTGAAAATGCTGGGCTACCAGAACGAGGACGAAGTGCTGGACAAGCGTATCCACGCACTCATCCATCATTCTCGTACCGACGGCAGTGCCTATCCGGAAAGCGAATGCAGCATTCATCGTGCCTATCTGTCGAACCAGGCGATGAACGTCTCCGACGAGGTGTTCTGGCGCAAGGACGGCGTGGCGATCCCGGTCGAATACTGGTCGAATCCCATCGTCACCGACGGCGTGGTGGTGGGGGCGATTGCGACCTTCATCGACATCACCAAGCGCCAGCAGGCCGAGGCGCAACTGGCCCTCGCCGCCAAGGTGTTCGAGCAGAGCGGCGAAGGGATCCTCATCACCGATGCGCAGGGCACCATCATCATGGTCAACCAGGCATTCACCGCCATCACCGGTTACAGCGAGGCCGAGGCGCTCGGGCAAACCCCGGGCATGCTGGCTTCGGGGCGCCACGATCAGGCCTTCTACCGCGCAATGTGGGACGCCATTACCACACAGGGGCGCTGGCAGGGCGAGGTGTGGAATCGTCGCAAGGACGGCGGCCTGTATCCGGAATTGCTCTCGATCATCCGGGTGCTCGATGCGCAGGGTGCGGTCAGCCACTACATCGGCATTTCAAGCGACATCACCCAGCACAAGGAAGCCCAGGCACATATCCAGCAGCTGGCCCATTTCGACACGCTCACCGGGCTGCCGAACCGGACCCTGCTCAGCGACCGCGTCAGTCACGCACTCAGTGCTGCCCAGCGCCACCACACTCAGCTGGCCGTCATGTTCGTCGACCTCGACCACTTCAAGAACGTCAATGACACGCTGGGGCACCGTATCGGCGACGCGTTGCTGATCGAAGTCGCCACCCGACTGAAAGCAGCGGTGCGCGAGGTGGACACGGTTTCGCGCCAGGGCGGCGATGAATTCGTCCTGATCCTGCCCGACACGGATGCCGATGGCGCGGCGCATGTGGCCGGGAAGCTGCTGGAAGCGGTCGCGCAGCCGTATCAGATCGAAGGGTTCGAACTGAGCGTGACCTTGTCCATCGGCATCGCCCTGTATCCGGGCGACGGCGAGGATTTCGACGTGCTCTCAAAATGCGCCGACGCCGCCATGTACCGGGCCAAGCATGACGGCCGCAACACCTTCCGCTTTTTTACCGCCGAAATGCAGGCGCGTTCGGCCCACAACCTGCAAATGGAAAATGCCCTGCGGCGCGCACTGGAGCGCAAGCAGCTGATGTTGTACTACCAGCCCCAGGTGTCCCTGCACGACGGGCGTCTCATTGGCGTGGAAGCGCTGCTGCGCTGGCAGCATCCTGAGCTGGGCATGATTGCGCCGGCCGACTTCATCCCCCTTGCGGAAGAAAGCGGCCAGATCCTGCAAATCGGTGAATGGGCGCTGCGCACCGCCGTCGGGCAGATGAAGGCATGGATGAATGCCGGCCTGGCGCCGGTGACGATGGCGGTCAACCTGTCGGCTGTGCAGTTCCGTCATCCGCGCCTGCCAGAGATGGTTACGCAGATTCTCGATGAAGCGAATCTGCCGCCGCAGTACCTGGAGCTGGAGCTGACCGAAAGCGTTGCCATGGACGATGCGCCTGCAGCCATCGCCGTAATGGACCGGCTGAACGCGCGCGGCGTTCGCATGTCGATCGACGACTTCGGCACCGGCTATTCCTCGCTCAGCTATCTCAAGCGCTTCAAGGTCCACCGGCTCAAGATCGACCAGTCTTTCGTGCGCGACATCGGCGAAGATCCGGAAAACCGCGCCATCGTCAGCGCCATCATCAGCCTGGCGGGCAGCCTGGGGCTGCTCACCATCGCCGAAGGCGTGGAAACCGAAGGGCAGCTGTCCTTCCTGCGCGAAGAGGGGTGCAACGAGGTGCAGGGCTATTACTTCAGCAAGCCGCTACCGGCGGAACGGTTCGTGGAGTATGTGCAGGCAGGGCATCCGTCTGCCTGGCTGCCGTGATTCCCCGCCTTGCCGGAACAAAAAACGGAGCCTGATGGCTCCGTTTTTTTGGGTGGCAGGTGTGGCTGCTTACTTGCTCTTGCCCGCAATCATGTCCTGGATGATCGGCGCCAGGATCAGTTCCATGGCGAAGCCCATCTTGGCACCTGGCACCACGATGGTGTTGCGGCGCGACATGAAGGAATTCGGGATCATGTTCAGCAGGTAGGGGAAATCGACGCCCTTGGGCTCACGGAAGCGGATCACGATGAAGCTCTCGTCCGGCGTCGGGATGTCGCGCGTGATGAAGGGGTTGGAGGTGTCGACCGTCGAGACGCGTTGGAAGTTGATGTCGGTGCGCGAGAACTGCGGCGTGATGTAGTTCACGTAGTCCGGCATGCGGCGCAGGATGGTGTCGACGATGACGTCGGCCGAATAGCC
>JAIBFE010000184.1 GCA_019459705.1 Thiobacillus sp.
TGTTCGACGCCATCGCAGCCGGCCATTTCCCCGAGTGGGAATTCGCGGTGCAGCTGTTCACGCAGAAGCAGGCGGACAGCTTCCCGTTTGACCACCTGGACGCCACCAAGCTGATTCCCGAAGAACTGGTTCCGCTGAAAGTGATCGGCCGCATGGTGCTGGATCGCTGGCCGAACAATTTCTTCGCTGAAACCGAACAGGTGGCTTACTGCCCCTCCCATGTGGTGCCGGGCATCGATTTCTCGAACGATCCGCTGTTGCAAGGCCGTTTGTTCTCCTATCTCGACACGCAACTTTCGCGCCTGGGGTCGGCCAATTTACACCAGATCCCGGTCAATGCGCCCAAGTGCCCATTCGCCAACCACCAACGCGACGGCCACATGCAGATGGCGCAACCGGCGGGCCGTGTTGCGTATGAGCCCAACTCCCTGTCCGACACCTCGCCGCGCGAAACGCCCACGGGCTTTCATAGCGCCGCAATCACGGAAACTGGCGAGAAAGGCCGCATCCGGGCCGAGAGTTTCGCCGACCACTACAGCCAGGCGCGGCAGTTCTATCTCAGCCAGACCGCATACGAACAGGCGCACATCGCTTCGGCGCTGGTGTTCGAGCTGTCCAAGGTTGAACATCCGCACATACGCGAAGCCATGGTCGGCCACCTGCTTCATATCGAAAAGGTTCTGGCCAAACGCGTCGCCGTCGGTCTCGGATTCGACGCCATGCCCGATGCGCCGGTGGCCGCAGCGCCCTTGAAGAAAATGGCGCCTTCGCCCGCATTGCAGATCATCGGCAAGATGAAGGACACGCTCATGGGCCGCGCGGTCGGCATCCTGATCGCGGACGGCTCGGACGGTGCGGCCATCAAGAAGATCAAAAAGGCGGCGACCGATGTGGGCGCCAGCGTGAAGGTCATCGCGCCCAAAGTGGGCGGCGCGAAGCTGGCCGATGGCACGATGCTGGCGGCTGACGGGCAACTGGCGGGTACGCCATCCGTTCTGTTCGACGCCGTTGCCGTCATCCTTTCCGACAAGGGCGCAAAAGCGCTGTCGATGGAGGGCGCCGCGATCGACTTCGTGCGCGATGCGTTCGCGCATCTCAAGGCCATCGCCGTCGACCAGGGCGGCCAGGCGCTGCTGCAAAAAGCGGATGTCGGACAGGACGCGGGCGTCGTGGATGCCAACGACAGTAAAGCATTTATTGTTGTGGCAAAAACGCGCCAATGGGACCGGGAAAAATCCGTTCGAACTTTGGCATAAAAGAAATGTAAAAAATCAGGAAAACCCCCAACTCTGAAAGAAAGGAAGAGCGCTATGCGTAACAAGGAAGAAGGAAAGATAGGCTGGATTCTGCTTTGGCTCGTGGGAATTCCGATCCCGATCTTGCTGGTGTTGTATCTCCTGCGTGGATGCACCTGAGGCAGCGCTGCTAGAAAAGATACAGGAGTGAGGCGCGGGATAGCTGAGCGGTCACGTTGGATGATGATGCGAAGACAGCGCCCTCCGCCGATCAAATTAAAGGCCAAGCAATGAGCACGATAACCACGCAAGACGGCACGCAAATCTATTACAAGGACTGGGGTGCAGGACAGCCTGTCGTGTTCAGCCACGGCTGGCCCCTCAGTGCAGATAGCTGGGAGGCGCAGATGCTGTTTCTGGCCGCCAACGGCTATCGCTGCATTGCCCATGACCGGCGCGGCCATGGCCGTTCGAGCCAGCCCTGGAATGGCAACGAGATGGACACCTTTGCTGACGACCTCGCAGCGCTCATCGAAACGCTGGACCTGAAGGATGTCGTGCTGATCGGCTTCTCAATGGGCGGCGGCGAAGTGGCCCGCTATATCGGCCGCCACGGCACCAGGCGATTGGCCAAGGCCGCGCTGATTTCTGCCGTTCCGCCGCTGATGCTGAAAACGGCAGCCAATCCAGACGGCTTACCGATCGAGAAATTCGACGAGATTCGCCAGGGCGCGCTGGCCGACCGCTCGCAGCTTTACCAGGATATCGCCAGCGGCCCGTTCTTCGGCGCCAACCGGCCGGGTGCGAAGGTCTCGCAGGGCATGATCGACTCGTTCTGGCTACAGGGGATGCAGGCCGGTCACAAGAACACCTTTGACTGCATCAAGGCGTTTTCCGAAACGGATTTCACCGAAGACCTCAAGCGGTTCGACGTGCCGACGCTGATCATCCACGGCGACGACGACCAGATCGTGCCGATCGGCGCCGCGGCGCTCAACTCGGCAAAGCTGGTCAAAAACGCGACCCTGAAAATTTACCCGGGTGCCCCGCACGGTCTCGCGGACACGCACAAAGACCAGCTCAATGCCGACCTGCTGGCATTCCTGAATACCTGATTTGTTAACTGGAGAAGTCACCATGAAAGGTTTTGTACAAAACATCGAGGACGTCGCTGTCGAGAATGACGCATTTCGCCGCGTACTTTACACCGCCAAGAACTGCCAACTGGTTGTCATGGCGCTGAAGCCGAAGGAAGAGATCGGGATGGAAGTGCACAAGCTCGATCAGTTCTTTCGCGTGGAAGAAGGGACAGGCGAGGCCATTCTCGATGGTGTTCGCACGGCGATCAGCGCGGGCTTTGCCGTGCTCGTTCCTGCGGGGGCGAATCACAACATCATCAACACCGGCAGCGTTCCGTTGAAGCTCTATACACTTTATGCGCGGCGCCGAACCAGCAGGCGATCCCGGCGGTGGAATACCTGATGAGCAAGGA
>JAIBFE010000191.1 GCA_019459705.1 Thiobacillus sp.
CGGGGGGGGCTGGTCCTGGCATGCGGTTTCCAGCAGGCCGCTGGGATGCGGGCGCGGCGGCGTGGCCTCGAGCTCGGCCACGAGCTGTTGCAGGGTGTGATCGTCGATGGGGCAAGCGTTCATGTCGTGTCCTTGGTACGCATGTCATTGAGACGGGATCGTGCCTGCTCCCGCACGTCCTGATCTTCATCGCCGACGCTGGCGCGAATCGCGTCGAGCGGCGCTCGCTCGACTGCGCCCAGCCGCACCCGCCAATCCGGATCGTCCAGCATGCGCGTGGCGTCGTCGGGCAGCATGCGCGCGGCGGCAATGGCACGCACCTCCGGGTCCTCGTCGCCCGCCATTCTCGACAGGACGAACGACGGCAGCCGGCGCGCCACTTCCTTGCGTACTTCGCGGTCCTCGTCCTTTACCAGGCGCGACAGGCTGCCGTGTGGAATGCGCTGCGCCACGTGCTGGCGCACCAGATAGTCGGAGTCGTCGAGCATCACATAGAGGCGGGTAGGTGGCAGCCGGCTGGCCACGGTGATGCGTACTTCGCGGTCGCTGTCGTCGATGATCGCCCTCAGTTCGTGCGGAGGCCGCCGGGTGACCACGGCGCGGCGCACCGCTTCATCGGTATCGTGCGCGAGGGTGCGCACGGCTTCGACCGGTGCGTAGCGCACGGCGATGGCGCGCCGTTCCCAGAACGCATCCTGCAGGCAGCCCACCGCAAATTCCGGGTTCATGCGCAGGAAGCGCTCGATCTGCCGCCCGCTGTGGGCGATCAGGCAGCGATCCCCGGGTTCGCAGCGTCCGGCTGCCAAAATCGTGTTGCGATGCGTGCAGGCCGTGCAGTCCGCGCGCGGCGTTTCGGCATTGCTCATGTAGGGAAAACGGTTGGTTCCTGACACGGTTTTTAGGTTCAGAGTGCGCGCCCCGGCGGGGCATCCCGGGTAAGGTTTCGCAAGGGGCGTGCCAAGTCAGGCAAACCAGCACGGCCTTGATTTGCCTGACTAAAATCCGGGGGCTGCCGCCGCCGGGTACCGAGGGCGACAAGGCCGGACGGACGCTTGTCGCAAACCCTACAAACGCTGCGGCCTTACCCGACCTGGCGTTCGAGATGGGCTGTCAGCGCCGCATCCATGGTCGCCAGATGCAGGTCGAACCACGGCGCCAGCCCGTCCTTGACGTAGGCGCGCACCAGTGCGAGGCGTCCCCGCTTGAGCGACAGATTGAGCTGTACCAGTTCGCCCAGCACGCGATGATGTTCGCCCTCGTGCTCGGCGATGCCCGGGTAACGGCTGGCGCGCATCAGTCCGCCTTCCTCGGCGATATGCAGCCGCATCAGCGCCAGCAGCGCCTGGAAGCGTGATGGAAAGGCCGCGCTGTCGGCCTGGATCAAGCCTTCGATCAATTCGGCCAGCGCCTGGTGCGTTGCGTCCACGCCGCTTGGCTCCAGCGACGGCGGAAGCGCTTGCGCCGTTTCGGCGTGCAGGGTGGTCAGCATCATGCCGCCTCGGCGCGGCGGCTGCCGCCGCTCTGCCAGGCTTCGGCCGCCGCCAGGAAATCGGCCACGTCCGCATCCACCCATTCGAAGCCGCGCTTGGCCAGGAAGCGCTTTTCCTTGTCGGTGGCATTGGGGATGAGCGCCCAGCCGCTGGGCTGGCCGGCGCCGAAGGCGATATCGCTCATCACCATGCGTTCGGTGTCGCGGGTGAGACGCAGGCCCAGCAGCAGGTACTGGCGGCCCTGGCGCATGCGCTTGACGAAGGAGGGGATCGCAAAGCCGCCCATCAGTTCGGTGACGTAGTCGACGAAGTCGGCGTCGGAGGCGATGTACTCGGATTTCGGCAGCGGCGTGCCGAGCGGCTTGAACAGCACCGGCAGGCTGGTGTTGACGGCTTCCTGCTCGATCGGTGCGTAAGCGGTGCCGTCGTACTGGTAGATGTGGAAGCGATAGGCGGTACCGGCGATACGTGCGACGCCGACAATGAGGATGTGCGGCTTGCCGGCATACGCCTTTTGCATCAGCGTGTCGCGGTTGCTGTCCACGATATAAGGCAGGTTTTCTCCGGCCAGCCAGGTATGCAGCGCTGACGCGCTCCAGTCCGTGTCGCGGTAGACGGCATCGAGTTGGCGCGTCAGCGCCGAGCGGCCGCGTTTCAGCTCCACGTTCATGGCCGCACGCGAAAACTCGTACATCAGCTTGGGCGCCATCGGCCGGCCGTCGTTGATGGCCAGGATCAGGCTGTCGCTGTCGGCGGGAATGGCACGTCCGGACTGCGGATCGACCACGCCGGCCAGTGTGCCGGGGCCGAGATAGGGGACGACCGTGCCTTCGGCCAGGCCCGTCAGGATGGTTTCGAAGCGGGAATGCATGGACAACTCCTTGTGTGGGCAACACGTGGAGTGGTGCAAGAAGCGGGCCGCAGCGCGAAGCACGGCGCGGCGCGGGTTGACGGCCTGCGGCCTGTGTCGGGTTTGCGCCAAGGCGGGAATGCGTGTCGCAAACGTCCCGACTGAATTCAGCTGGTCGAAACCCCCACTTCGGCCACGCCGCCGATCACCACGAATTCATCTTCGCCCCTGAGCACACCCGGCAGCAGCCGATGGAAGAAGAACACCTTGGGCAGCGGCACCTGCACCTCGAGAATGAAATCGCCGAATTCGCCTGCGCGCTCGCGCTCGGGGGTGAAGGCGTTGAGACTGTTGAGCAGCACCACGCGCCGGCCGCGCGACAGCTCCCGCAGCAATTCGTAATCCGTGACGCGGTTGACACCGCGGTAGAGCGTGAGGTGGGTCTGGCCCGGCCGCTGCCGCGCCAGCTCGTGCTGGCAGTAGCTGTAGAGCAGGTCGAGCTGCGCTTCCAGCGCGTTGGAACCGTAGAGCCCGCGGCTGCGCGCCTCCAGATAGCGGCGATAGGTGTCGCCGGAGAAATCGCGGATGGCGCCGCCGTGGTGACGCGGCAGCAGGCCGAAGCGCGATTCCACCCAGCCCTTGAGGACCGCGCCTTCCTGGCCGTCCGGATCGAAGGCCCAGCCGCGCATCAGGCGCAAATAGGTGGCGCGGACGCGATCGTGCGCCGTCTCGGTGAAGCCCGCTTCCTCCGGGTGATCGAGGCTGAAGGCGGCGTCCTTGTGGGTCATGAACAGCTGCGCGCGCTGGCCGGGGTCGGGCTGCGCATCGAGCGCTTCG
>JAIBFE010000195.1 GCA_019459705.1 Thiobacillus sp.
GTTGCTGCGTGCCTGCTCGACGTCCTGGCTGCTGACCAGTCCGGCCTGCGCGCGCCAGTCGGTGAGCTGCAGCGTCTCGGACTGGCTGGCGAGATTGGCGCGGGCAATGCCGAGGCGGGTCTGCAGGGCACGCACCTCGACGTAGTTCAGCGCCACTTCGGACGCCAGCGACACCCGGGTGTTGTCCAGGTTCGCAACGCTCGATTCGAGGTCGGCCTCGGCCGCCTCGACGCTGCGCCGCACGCCGCCGAACACGTCGATCTCCCAACTGGCGTCGAAGCCGGCGCTGAAGGCATTGCGCGCGTCGCCGCTGCCGGTCTCCTCGCTCGACTGGCTGCGGCGGGCGCTGCCCGAGGCAGTCACGCTGGGGAAACGCGCGGCGGCGGCCACGGTGCGGCGGGCGCGCGCCTCGCGCAATCTTGCCTGGGCGGTACGCAGATCGGGACTGGCCTGCAGGGCTTCATTCACCAGATCGGAGAGCAGCGGATCGTTCAAGCCTTGCCACCACTGGCTGAGATCGCCGGGCGCATCGGCACGCGCGATTGGGGTCGAGGCGTCGAGCCGGTTCCAGGCGGCCGGTCCGTCCTGAGCCGGTTGTGTGTAATCCGGACCGACCGTGGCGCATCCCGCAAGGCCAAGTCCGGCGAGCAGCGTAAGCATGCATGTGAATTGAGGCGCGTTCATGTGCTGTTTCTATATATTGGATGGCGCAGCCGGTGTTCGGGGCAGTCGGACTGGCCAGGCTGAAACGGCTTGATTACTCAAGACCGCCATTCTAGACATGTCTGGGCGCGGGTCTCAAAAAGGAATGTGCCGGAGTTTAATTATTGTCAATTCGCCGAAGGAGTCGAAAGCAGGCTGAATAAGCAATGCAACCGATTGATTTCATTGAAGCGCCGTTGGCAGATTGCTCGGGGTCTTGCCGTCTAAACACTCAAATCCAGCTCCAACCAGGTGAAACTCAGGCCACTCCCTCCACCGTTGGCTGTTATCCATTGGAGCAAGACGGCTGGATTCGGTTCATCTCCACATCACATCGCATTTTTCCTTTGCTGCGGCGGCGAGCAATTCGATCAAGGGCAATGCCCGGTGCGCCAGGCTGACAGGGCGCTCGTTCGAGTCGTCGTCCCGATTTCCGGATTCGTTCTGGGCCGGTTCCGCCTTGATCGTCTCGACCGCGCGCATCAAACGATCGCGTGCAGCAGGCACGTCCTCCGCCAGGATTGCGCCGGGAACCGTTTCGCTGTGCCCCATCATTTTCAGCATGCCGAGTGCGACGTCACCAAACATCGTGATATCGGCATAGGCTTTACAGGTAAATGTCACCAGCATTCGTCGCTCCTTGATCATTCATGATGGATTCATGGTGTATGGCCAGATACGCATCTGCTATACATCGAGTATAGAGAGTGGTTTGTGTTTCCGCTTTCTGCGCCATGTGGCCTTGAACAGGAAGAGAGAGCCATGATCCAGAATCCCATTGATATAGCCAGCCGCGTCAGCCCGCGCCTGTCGTCCTTGCTTAAGGGCCGGGTGAACGATCCGGAGTGCGAGCAGCCCGTCACCCTGATGGCGGTACGCCGTTTTCTTGCCGACCTGTTGCCCTCCGACTTCAATGAAGCCGAGCGCCTGCATCGTTTCGACATCAGCGAATCGCCCCTCGACGAACTGGATGCCCTCATCGAGGAGTTCGGCGCAGCCGCACTTGCCGTCGACTTTGTGCAAGCCAGTGCAAGCGAGTCGCTCTCGCGCGCGATCGAGTCGGTAGTCAACGACGAAAACCGCGAAAATCCGGCCACGCTCGCTGTAGTGAGGGATGCCCTCCTCGCCGGTCTGGGCGCGCGTCTGGTCGGTGACGGGGTGCTGGAGGATGACGAAGACGACACCCTGCTGGAGGAGATCGAAGCGTTGATCGAGGCTGTTGGCGCCAACGCGCTCGCCGAAGAATTCATGCGCTACGAGTAGCAGGCGCGTTGCCCGGAGAATTTCAGCATGTTGAGAAAACGGCGTTCGCGGCGGATTGTGGCGATGTGCCTGGTGGTACTGGGCGGGGTGTTGATGTATCTGGCACCCGAGGTCTGGGCCGGCCTGGTGCTGCTTGCGCTGGGCGGAGCGGTTGAACTGGCCGGAATTGCCCTGGAACGCAAGGCGTAGCAGCCTGCAGGCTTTGATGAACATCGTTGGAAAACCCGGGCAGGCACTTCATTTTTGGTGTCATCAGAAAGGAGTACAGAATGAAAAACCGATTCGCCGGTTTTGCGCCGGTCCGTCGCGACCGTCTGGTCCAGGACACCCGGCACGACGCCTACAAGGCCAGGCACAAACTTCCGGAGCCCACGGTGTGCGCGCAATGCGGCGCGGTTTTCCAGGGAGGGCGCTGGCAATGGCTGCCCCGTCCCGCACAGGCCCACGAGCAGATGTGCCCTGCCTGCCATCGCATTCATGACGCGTTTCCGGCCGGCTTTGTGACCGTGGGCGGCCCCTTCTTCAAACAGCATCGGGAGGAATTGCTGCACCTGGTCAGCAACGAGGAAGCCAGGGCCAAGGCCGAACATCCGCTGAAGCGGATCATGAACATCGAGGATCAGGATGGGGACACCCTGATCACCACAACCGACATTCATCTCGCCCGCGGCATCGGCGAGGCGCTGCATCATGCCTATCAGGGCGAACTGGAGTATCACTACAACGAGCAGGAAAATCTGCTGCGCGTAGTGTGGCAACGCTAGCCCGGACCATTTCCTTCAGAAGACGCGGAACCGGGGCGAGCGTTATTTCCCGGCCTCGCATCCATGCTTTCATGCAGACTCATCTGTTCAGCCAGCCTTTGCCGGCCAGGCAGCATGGGCCTTCATTCCGGATGGCACGCTGCTCGAGCGAGCCTGCCGGTGCCTTCCCACAGCGGTAAATACGGGTCGCCATTCAAATAGGATATTGCTATCCTTAGATTAAGGATGCTTTCTTCAATAACGTTTATGCAGGAGGCTCGATGCCCGCTCTCTCCCCATCCCAGATTGATCAACTCGTCAGCAAACTGAATGCCGATTACCAGGCATTGCGGCGCGAGGTGCGCGAAGAACTCGAAAACTCGGGCAATCAGCATCGCATTGATCTGCTCAACCAGGAGCCCGGCGACAGCGGTGACGAATCGCTGGCCAATGCGCTGGCGGACTTCAACC
Organism: Thiobacillus sp.; assembly: GCA_019459705.1. Taxonomy (GTDB): domain Bacteria; phylum Pseudomonadota; class Gammaproteobacteria; order Burkholderiales; family Thiobacillaceae; genus Thiobacillus. Next base: position 3,180 of record JAIBFE010000195.1, read on the forward strand.
TGACCATACTGGATCGCCATATCGATGGGATGCGGGGTATCGAAGCCGCGTTGCAGCGCGTCAGAAGCGGGGACTACGGCGTATGCATCGACTGCGGCGAGGATGTCGGCCTCACCCGTCTGCAGGTCTACCCGACCGCCAAGCGCTGCATTGTCTGCCAGGAAAAACGCGAAAGGCAGTATGCCCAGGAAGGCCATCCGAAAATGTAAGCGGAAGCAGGAGGACCCTGCTTCCATCCAACCCAACGGAGTCCTGTATGAAAACCCCGCTTCAAATCACCTTCCGCGACATTTCCCCTTCCGATGCCCTCGACACGCATATCCGCGACAAGGCACAGAAGCTCGAACAGATCTTTGCCGACATCATCAGCTGCCGGGTCGTGGTCGAACAGCCCGCCAAGCATCACCAGCAAGGCAAGCTGTTCAACATCCGCATCGATCTCGGCGTGCCCGGTTCGGAAATCGTGGTCGACAGGCAGCAGAATGAGGATGTCTATGTCGCGCTGCGCGATGCCTTCGACGCCGCCAGGCGTCAGCTGGAAGATTACGCGCGGCAGTTGTAGGAACGCGTGCCGCGGCCGGGCAGGCAGCCATGGACACCATGCCGGAAACGATGCGTGAATCGGCTGAACTGATCCGGAGCCTGCACAACCCGGCCTCCTACGATCACGCGGCCGGCCCGGTCCGGCTCATCGAAACCCATATCTCCTGGGTCGTGCTCACCGGCGAATTAGCCTACAAGATCAAGAAGCCGCTCGACCTCGGCTTCCTCGATTTCAGCAGCCTCGACAAGCGCCTGCACGCGTGCTGCGACGAAGTGCAACTCAACCGGCGGCTCGCCCCCGACATCTACCTCGACGTCGTCCCCATTACCGCCACGCCGGCCGCCCCGCGCGTCAACGGTGCCGGCGAGATATTCGAATATGCCGTGAAGATGCGCCAGTTCCCTGCGGAGGCCACGCTCGACCGGCTCGACGCCGAAGGCGGCCTGACGGTTCGGCATGTCGACGCCATCGCCATCACCCTCGCCCGCTTTCACCTCGAAGGTTGCGCACGCGCCGGCGCAGACAGCCCCTGGGGCAGCCCGGACGCCATCTGGCAGCCGGTGGCGCAGAACTTCGCGCAGATTGCAGCGCACCTCGACGACCCGGCCGACCGCGAGCAACTCGATACCCTGCAGCGCTGGAGCGCAGCCGAGCACGCCCGGCTCGCTACGCTGATGGCCGCTCGCAAGCGTGACGGCTTCGTGCGCGAATGTCATGGCGATCTGCACCTGGGCAACCTGGCCTGGGTCGATGGCTCGCTTCTGGTGTTCGACTGCATCGAGTTCAATCCGGAGCTGCGCTGGATCGACATCCAGTCCGAGATTGCTTTCTGCTACATGGATCTGCTGCAGCGCGGCCATGCCGATTGGGCGTGGCTCCTTCTCAATCGCTGGCTCGAACACACCGGCGACTATGCCGGAATTGCGCTGCTGCGTTATTACGCGGTGTACCGCGCGCTGGTGCGCGCCAAGGTGGCCGCCATTCGCACCGCGCAGACAGCCGGCCCCGAGCGTGGCGCCATGCTCGCCGACGTGCGCACGCTGCTGCAACTGGCAAGCTCGCTGACATGTCCCCTGCCCGTCCGCCTCGACATCACTCATGGCCTGTCGGGCTCCGGCAAGACCACGGTCACGCAAAGACTGATGCAGGCCCCGGGCGCCATCCGGCTGCGTTCCGACGTCGAGCGCAAGCGGCTGGCCGGGCTCGATGCCCTGGCGAGGAGTGGCTCCGGTGTCGGACAAAACCTCTACGCTGCCGACGCCACCCGCCACACCTACAGCCGGCTGGCTGACCTTGCCGGTCAGTTGCTCGACGCCGGCTGGCCCGTCATCGTTGACGCCACCTTCACCGCGCGCTGGCAGCGCGACCTGCTCCGCGAAACTGCACGTACGCGCAAGGTCGAATTCCGCATCCTTGATTTTCCCGTCGCCGTTGCCACCCTGCGCGAACGCATCGTCCAGCGATCACGTTCTGGCAACGACGCCTCCGAGGCAGACCTCGCCGTGCTGCAGCACCAACTTGAGAGCGAAGAGCCGCTGGCCGCTGACGAACAGGTCGCGATCATCCATGTCGTCGCGTAGTTGCGCTGCTTTCTGCGAAGCGGTTTTGAAACGTGCGCCGTAGTGTCTTGATTGTCCAGCACAGCAGGCTCGGCCAGCCTCAGCGGCGCCTTGCGCTTGCGCGCCGGCGCGTCGAGGTCGAGTACCGCGCCGCCGCCGGCTAGCCTTCCCCGGGCTGGTTCTGCGACAGGCCTACCCCTGCCGATACCAGATAATCCCTGACGTGGCGCAACTCCTGCTTGGTGCAGGTGTTGCTGTTGTGCGGACGATGGATGAAGCCCTCCACCCCGTTCAGCATTACGCGAAAGCTCGCGCCGTGGTGCGGCTCGACCTTGGCGCCCAGATGCGTCAGCATCGACTCCACTTCGCGCCAGTGGATATTGCTGCTTACCGGACCTTCAAAAATGGAGCGCAGCAGACTCTCATGCTTGTGGCTCATGGCAGGTACTCACATGACATTCAACACTTTTTCAGCATAGAACCTGGGTCGCCACAACGCGAATCGTGCGACGAAATACGAGCCCGCCTAGCCGACGGGCATCATGCGCTCATGCAAATACTCTTTCAGGGCTGCCAGCGCCAAGGGCCGGCTGAACAGATAGCCCTGCACGTCCTGGCATCCTTCCTCGCGCAGAAACGCCAGTTGGGCCTCGGTTTCCACTCCTTCGGCAACGATGCCCAGACGCAGGCTGCGGGCCAGTTGAATGACAGCACGGACAATGGCGGCATTGTCCGGATCGGTGTTGACGTCGCGGACGAAGGAGCGGTCGATCTTCAGCCGGTCGACTGCAAAGCGCTTGAGATAGCTGAGCGATGAATAACCGGTACCGAAATCGTCGATCGACAGCCGCACGCCCAGCGCCTTCAGCCGCCGTACCGTATCCAGGGTATTCTCCACGTCCTGCAGCAGGATGGATTCGGTCAGTTCGAGCTCGAGCAGATGTGGCGGCAGACCGCTGCGCTCGAGCGCCCCTGCCACGGTCTCGACCAGGCCGGCACGACGGAATTGCAGGGCCGACAGGTTGACCGACATGGTCAGTTCGGCTCTGCCGGCTTGCTGCAAGGCCTGAGCCTGCCGGCAGGCTTCCTCCATCACCCAGGCGCCGATCGGCACAATGAGGCCGCAATCTTCCGCCACCGGAATGAAACGGGCTGGCACGACTTCGCCCAGTTCCGGATTCCGCCAGCGCAGCAAGGCCTCAACCCCGACGATCCTGCCGCTGTCAATTTCCAATTGAGGCTGATAGTTCAGGTAAAACTCGGCCTGGAAGAGCGCCTGGTTCAAGCGGTTCTGCAACAACAGATGCTCGTGCGCCTGCCGATTAATCTTGTCGTCAAAGAAACGGTAGATGTTGCGGCCCGCTCCCTTGGCGTTGTACATCGCGGCATCAGCCTTCTGCAGCAGCGTGTCGAAGCTGTTCCCGTCGTCCGGGTACAGCGCGACCCCGATACTGCAGGCGGCGTTCAATTCGTGGCCGTTGATGTCCACCGGATCAGCCAGATGCGTGAGAATCTTGTTGGCGATGCGCTCCACGGTTTCCAGGTCCGGGATGTCGTTGAGCAGCAGGATGAATTCGTCACCCCCCTGGCGGCTGATGGTGTCGCTCTCGCGCGTGCAGTTGGACAGGCGCGCCACCACCTCCAGCAGCAACTGGTCGCCGGCGACGTGTCCCAGCGTGTCGTTCACCACCTTGAAGTTGTCGAGATCGAGGAACAGCATGGCCACCCGCGATCGGGAACGCTCGGCTATGGCGAGGGCATGCTCGAAACGATCGCGCAGCAGCACCCGGTTGGGCAGTCCGGTGAGCACGTCGTGGTGAGCCAGGAACTCGATGCGTGCTTCGGCCTGTCTGCGCTCGGTGATGTCACGGTCCACCCCCTGAAATCCGATCAGTTGACCAGATTCGCTGAACAGCGCCGATGCGTTGGACTCGAAGGTGCGATAGTTGCCGTTGCGATGACGCCAGCGCAATACGATGTTTTGCCAGCCGTGCTGAGCAGACACTGCTTTTTCAAATGTTTCATGAAAAAGTGGCAAATCATCCGGGTGCACCATGCTGCCTGCATTCATGACCAGGAATTCGTTGACGTCATAACCCAGATTGGCCAGGCCCCGTTGATTGCTGTAGGTATGCCGCCCTTGCGTGTCGATAGACCAGATCCAGTCAGCGGAGTGTTCCGCCATGGCGCGGAAGCGCGCCTCGCTCTCGCGCAGCGCTTCCTCGGCACGCCTGCGCTCGGTGATGTCGACAAAATTGACGACCGCACCCACCAGTTCGCCATTGCGGTACATGGGGTGAGACCAGTACTCCACCGGGAAGCTGCTGCCGTCCTTGCGCCAGTGAACCTCGCTGTCGACGTGCGTGGGTTGGCCATGCAGGGTGGAGTTGTGGACGTGGCAGTCTTGCCTGGGGTACGGACGGCCGTCCGGGTGGGTGTGATGGATGAGCGGATGAATGCTTTTTCCGAGCATCTCTTCCTGCGTGTAACCCAGCATGTTGAGGCAGGCCGGATTCACGAAAGTGCAGAGGCCCTGAGTGTCGACCCCGAAGATCGCCTCGGGAGAAGAATCCAGCAGCAGGCGGAAGCGCTCCTCGCTCTCGCGCAGGGCCGCCAGCGACGCACGATGTCCTATGGCCATGCCGAGATCGGCTGCCAGTTTTTCCAGCAACATCACTTTTTCCAGCCCGAACGCGTGCGCTTCATGGCTATAGACATTGAGCGCACCGACCACCTGTCCATTCACCCGCAACGGCGCTGCCGCCGACGAACGGTAACCCTGCGCACGCGCACGATCCCGCCACAGGGAAAATCGCTGGTTGATCTCAGTATCGTTGTTGACGACCGTGGTACCCATGCGGATTGCGGTGCCAGTCGGCCCCCGGCCTTGCGGCGAGTCGTCACACCGGATATCCGCCTGGGTGAGATAGTCGCGGACACATCCCGCCTCGGCCACCGGCCGCACCGTCTTGCTGTCTTCATCCACCCGGCCGATCCAGGCCATGCGAAACAGATCGTTCCTGATCAGTTCCTGGCAAACGCGCGTCATCAGCTCCTGCTCGGACAGTTCCGCCATGAGCATCTGATTGACTGCAGCAATCGCCTGCAGAAGCAGATTGCGCCGCTGCATGGCGAGCACCTCGCGCTTCTGCTCGGTGACTTCGCGCAGGCTGCCCACCATGCGCAACGGCTTGCCTTCAGCGCTGCGCTCTACCACTTTGCCACGGTTCTGCACCCAGACCACGCTGCCATCCGCATGCTGGATGCGGTGCTCGCAATCAAAGGCCGCCTTGCCGTTCAGACAGTCCTGGATGAGCGCCATCACCTTTTCCCGCTCCAGTTCGTGCACGCGGGCGAGCGCTTTTTTCCAGGTGTGTGCAGGCTGACGCGGGCTCAATCCCATCATCCGCGCCCACTGCACGTTGTGCCGCACCAGTCCGCTGGAAAGCTCCCAGTCCCATATGCCTTCACCGATGATGGCCAGTGCATGGGCCTGCTCATCCTCGGCGACGGACCGGGGCTTGTGGCTCGCTTTGCCCGCCTTTTTCACCGCGCCGGGATCATGACCCTCGGCCAGCAATGCTTTGGCGGCGCGGCGCTGTTTTCTTGCCTCGCTGAGTGAGGTTTCCGGATACACGCCCAGTGCCAGGGTTTTGCGCTTGCCGCCAAACCGGTAATCCAGCCGCCAGTAGCGCGAACCATCCGGCCGCAGCAGCAAATACATGCCACCGCCGTCCGCCAGTTTGATCGGCTTGCTGGCCGGTTTGGCCTGGCGGATAAGGCTGTCGGAGAGTGGTGTTGCAACACGGGCCATGACGGCGGGTACAGTATCAAGGTGGCGGCATCCTACCCGGCAGATTCCGTCACGCATACCGTCAATAATGTCCGGTCCGGCTGGTACGAATGGCAGGGAAAAACCACAAAACAAACAATGATTTCATTGGGATAGGTCTGCTTCAGCCTGCCTGCTCAGGTGCGTCGACGCGTTTCCTGTGCGCACGATTGCCTGACAGGAACGGGGGCTGGCAGACGGTCTCGCGGGGTGTTCCGGTGCTGCGACAGCCTCCCGCTCAGATGCACTGTACGCGGTCACGAGAACCAGGGGCAGCGTGCTTTTGAAGATGTGCAGCGCCCGCAATCATCCCGCATCCCGGCTGCCCGGAGATATTCCCCTCTACGGCTTATATAGGGCGTTCGCAGCGGCAAGCTGATCGAGGTGCCGGAAGCCCCACTGCGGCGGGTCGGGCGCGGTGGCAGGAACGGAAGGACACCGCTACCACGACTGCATTCATCGCGGGACCACGCGGGCGTTTTCGCCGCTGCCTTCGACGCGTACTTTCATGCCTTCCTGCAAACGGGCATCCGTCGGCTGCGTAATCGTTACGCGCCCGCCAGTTACCATGTTGACGGTGATCCGTTGCGCGTTCTTTTTGGAGATTTTGCTTTCGGCATAGGTTCCCGCCACACCACCCAGGACCGCACCCGCCACCGTGGCCGTGGTGCTGTCCCCCACGCCCGCGCCAAGCAGGCCGCCCGCCACCGCGCCCACGGCCGTACCCACGCCCAGCTTGTAGTTGTCATCCACCTCGATGTTTTCCAGCGTGGCGATGGTTCCGTTGCGCTCGGACTGGCTTGCTACCGTTCCATCCGTCTCGCCATATTTCGTTCCGCCCAGGCTGCCCAGATTCGTGCAACCTCCCATCAGGGCCACCGACAGAACAATCGGCAATGCGATTCTGAGTTTCATGGTTCGACTCCTCATGATTTTCGGAACATTCAGTATAGGAAACTGGCGTACGCAAGATACCCATCCGGCCAATCCGTCCAGATTGAATTCCCTGTTTCCAATAGAATCTCCCCGACGGCCTCCCTGGCCATTTTCCGTCTGCTCCCCCATGAACGATCTGGTACAACAATTCGGACTCGACTTTCCTGCAGCATCCTGGCTGCCCCAGGTGCTGACGGTGATCGCCGGCGTCATCGTCATCAACGTCGGCGCCCACTACCTGCTGCGCCATATCGAAAAGCTCGTCGGACGCACTGCGGCCATCTGGGACGACGCCCTGGTCAAGGCCGCCCGCAAGCCGCTGACACTCATCCTGTGGGTGCTGGGCGCGGTCTACGCCAGCCGCATCGTGCACCAGCACAGCGGCACCCCCGTCCCCGATTTCGTCAACCCCACCCGCGACGCGCTCATCATCGCCGCGCTTGCGTGGTTCCTGTGGCGCCTGATCGGCTACGCCGCGCGCAGCATCCTGATGCGCAGCACGGAGACCAGCAAGCCGGTCGACCGCACCACGGTCGAGGCGATGTCCAGGCTGGGCCGCATCATCGTTGCCGTCCTCGCGGTCCTGGTCATCCTGCAAAACCTGGGGTTCAGCATTTCCGGCGTGCTGGCGTTTGGCGGCATCGGCGGCATCGCGGTGGGCTTCGCCGCCAAGGACATGCTGGCCAACTTCTTCGGCGGCCTCACCATCTACATGGACCGCCCGTTCGTAGTGGGCGAATGGATCCGTTCGCCGGACAAGGAAATCGAGGGCACGGTGGAATACATCGGCTGGCGCCACACCCGGGTGCGCGCCTTCAACAAGAACCCGATCTATGTGCCGAACGCGCTATTTACCACCATCGTGGTGGAGAACCCCACCCGCATGACCAACCGGCGCATCAAGGAAACCATCGGCATCCGCTATGCCGATCTCGACAAGATGGCCGCCATCGTCGCCGACGTGAAAGCCATGCTGCAGGCCCACCCCGAAATCGACGCCGACGCCACCCTGATCGTCAACTTCAACCAGTTCGCCGTGTCGTCGCTGGATTTCTTCATCTACACCTTCACCAAGACCGTCGAGTGGATGCACTACCACGAGGTCAAGCAGGATGTGCTGCTGAAAATCGCGGCCATCATCCAGGCCCACGGCGCCGAGCTCGCCTTCCCCACCCGTACTTTGCATATCGAAGCTGACAGCAGCGAGGCTCAGGCGGCCGGCTAGCGCCACCCGGGAGCGACGACAGGTCGGGCCCACCTGAAATCAGAGACTTTTGTCGGAAATTGATCCGGGGTGGCGGCGCGCGTTACGCTGCAGCCCAGTCCCACCGTGGCCCCGCACCGCCTGCCTTGCTAAGACCCTCCCCGCCCCCCATACTGGCCCGACGAATCGATCTTTTGGTCAGTCTCCTCTGCCCTCGCGGGTACCTTGTCGGCTTTCCTCATTGGCATTCATGCCGCGCATCCCCGGCGCGGCAGCCGCAGCCCCACTGCGATCTTTCGCACATCGACCCACGCCGGCGCAGCCATTTTGCGCAATCGGCCCACATGAGGAATCAGACCATGGCAAAAGAAGAACTTGTAGAAATGGAAGGCGTCGTCAACGAAGTGCTGCCGCAAACCCGCTTCCGCGTCACCCTGGACAACGGCTTCGAAATTACCGCCTATGCCTCCGGAAAAATGCGCAAGCACCGCATCCGCATCCTGGCCGGCGACAAGGTCACCATCGAAATGTCGCCCTACGACCTTACCAAGGGCCGCATCAACTTCCGCCACAAGGACACCAACGCCCAGCCGCGGCCGGCCGTTCAGCGACGCTACAATTGATCGGGAATCCTTCCCCATGAATTGATGGATCATCCGGCGTGGTCAGAATATACCCGGACGGTCCATGAAACTATTGCAGTTTCCCCCTCACTAAGATGCAGGACTGGAATCCGTGATCGGTTCGCTTTGCCCCGGCAGAGCGCGTAGATCGCCTCCCATGCGCTAAGTCGCGCCAGTTGAGAAATGGGTACGGATTTTCGGGGATCCAGAGAATCGTGATGTATTGGCAACCAAGAGGAGATTTGCCCATGAACGCACTTCGTAGAAACGTATTGAAAGGCGCCGCAGGCGCAGGGGCCGTGGCGGTAGCCGTGGCGGCTGGCCTGCTCAAGCCCACCCAGGCGCTGGCCGCCTGTAACAAGTCGGCCTTCGAGGCCAAGAGCGTCGGCGACGCGATGAAAGGCCTCGGCGTCTCCAGCCCGGCCGACAGCAAGGACATCACCATCAAGGCGCCGGATATCGCCGAAAACGGCGC
>JAIBFE010000196.1 GCA_019459705.1 Thiobacillus sp.
CTCGAACAGGCAGGACACGGCAAGGCCCGCAAACTGCCCGAGGACGTGACCTACTATCTGCCCTGAACGATCACCGCCTGCACGCAGGGCGTCAAGCGCGCCCACCTCATCAGCCGCCACCGCGATGGCGCGCTGCTGTCCGAATTGTTCACCCGCGAGGGCGTCGGCACCCTCATTACGCCAGCGCCGCTGGAAACCCTGCGCGCCGCTACCATCGACGATGTCGGGGGCATCCTCGGCCTGATCGAACCACTCGAACGCGACGGCATCCTGGTGCGGCGCTCGCGCGAACTGCTGGAAATGGAAGTCGAACGTTTCCTGGTGCTCGAATCCGATGGCGTCATTGCCGGCTGTGCCGCCCTCTATCCGTTTCCGGAAGAACAGGCAGCCGAACTCGCCTGCCTGGCCGTTTCCAGTGACTTTCGCGGACGTGGGTTCGGCAACCTGCTGCTGGCAGAAGCCGAGAAAAGAGGTAAGAAGGCAGGATTCAAGAAGCTGTTCGTGCTGACCACCCGCACCGAGCACTGGTTCGAAGAGCGCGGTTTTGTCGACAGCAGCCCGGACCATCTGCCCAGGAGCAAGCAGGCACTGTACAACTACAAGCGGAAATCCAAGGTTCTGCAAAAATCACTGTAAACAAGGACACACAGCTTGCGTTTATTTGCCCTGTGGCTTGGGCTGCTCATCTTCCATGCGCCCGCGCATGCCACCGGCAAGGAACTGGTGGTCGGCGTGCAGCCCTACCAGCCGACCCGCGCGCTGATTGCCTATCACGAAAAGCTTGCAGCGTATTTGCGCGGCACGCTCAAGCGGCCGGTGCGCATTGTGACGGCTAGCGACGTCGACGTCTTCGGCCGCCGCATGCTCGCCGGCGATTACGAACTGGCGCTTGCACCCGCGCATCTGGCTCGCCTTGCCCTTCAGGATCGAGGCTGGCACCCGCTGGCGCGCTATGTGCCTGACACCTCCGTTCTCTTGCTGGCACGCAAGGACGATGTCGATTTCACGATCGCCTCGCTGCAAGGCAAGGTGCTGGCAACCCATGGCCGCCTCCATTTGAGCAGCCTGGTTACAGAACACTGGCTGGCCAGCCAGCAATTGCAGGCCGAACGGGATTACCGCCTGCTTGAAACGGCAAGCCCTGCCAGCGCGGTCCAGGCCCTGGTGAACGGCCAGGCCGACATGGCTGCAGTCACCCTGGCCAGCATGACGCAAGTGCGCAGAAGCAACGTGGAACACGTGCGCATCGTGCATGAAATCGCTTCGCTGCCACTGCTTTTTTTTATTGCGCGCGCTGACATGAAGCCGGACATGCGGACACATGTGCAACGCGCACTGCTCGGCTATCAAACACCACAGGGCGGGCGCCCGGAGGCGGCCGACGAACAGGATCTGGCCGCGATGGATGCGTATCTCGATCAGACACGCCGGCTGCTGGGGCGCACGGCCTTGCCAGTCCAGCCTGCGCAGGAGGTGACGCAATGACACGCCTGTTCACACGCTTGCTGATGCTGACCATGCTGCTGGCCATGGGCTTCCGGCCTGCTTTCAGCGCGGACAAGCCGCTGGCATTTGGCGTTTTTCCCAACCTGACGGCGCGGCAGATCGTCGAGAATTACCGCCCGCTGGCCGATGCGCTGGAGAAGCAGTTGCAGCGCCGCGTCGTCATCTATAGCGCGCGCGATTTCAAAACCTTTGTCGAACGCACCCGCCAGGGGGAATACGACATCCTGCTGACCGCACCGCACCTGGCCTGGCTGGCACGGCAGGATGCCGGCTACCGGCCGCTGCTGAAATATGCCCAGCCGGTGCGCGGCCTGCTGGTGGTCAAGTCCGATTCGCCGTTTCATGCGCCGGACGCGTTGCGCGGTCGCACCATCGCTGCCGCCGACTCCATTGCCGTGGCGGTATTGGCCCTCCATGCCGAACTGGCTGCACACGGGCTCAGGCGCGACGTCGATTACCGGACAACCGACTCCGGCACCCACACCAACGCCGTGATGCAGGTCATCAATGGGCGCGCGGACGCTGCCATGCTGGGGCTGCACCCCTACAACCTGACGCCACCCGAACTGCGCCAGCAATTGCGTGTGCTCGCGGAGACGCCGCCCCTGTCCAGCCTGATGTATCTCACCCACCCGCGTCTGCGCGACGCCGAGGCACAAGCCATACGCAAGGCGCTGTTGCGTTTCGCCCTCAGCCCCGAGGGACAGACGTTCATGCAGCGCGGCGGCTACGGCGGTTTCGCCGATGTGGATGGCCGCGAACTGCGCGCCTTCCGGCCCTACGCACTGCAAGTGCAAGCCCAGTTGCGGACAGCCCGATGAAAGGGTGGCTGGGACGGCTCTCCCTGCGTTACAAACTCGCACTCGCCGCGCTGGGCGTGGAAGCGGTCATGCTGAGCTTCCTGATCATCAACGGGGTGCATCTCACCACCCAGGCCCTGCAAAATCAGGCCGAATATCGCGTGGAGGAAATCGCAAAAACCCTGGAGGCCGCGCTGCTTGCGCCGCTGACGCAACAGGATGACGCCAGCGTGCGTGACATCATAGAAATGCTGCGCAGGGACGACGGGCTGAAAATGATCGAGGTGCGCGACAGCAGCAACCGGGTCGTGCACCAGACCGGCAGCAGCGGCAACGAAACCGATTATCACCGGGTGCAGCCGATCGAACTGGCCGGTCAGCGCTATGGCGAAGTCGCCCTGGTCCTGTCGGGCGATTTCATTCAGGAAGCCCGCACCAGCCTTGTTCAACAAAGCCTGTTCCTGGCCGCCGCCGCCCTGCTTTTAACCGGCATACTGCTGGCCCTGTCAACCGGTGGAGTGGTTCGCCGCTTTGAAGCGCTCACCCGCGCCAGCAAACGCATGGCGCAAGGCGACCTGGACGTCAAACTGACCGGCGAAGGCGAAGATGAAATCGGCCAGCTGATCGGCACCTTCAACCGGATGGCCGAGTCGGTCCGCTTCAACGTCGAGCGGGCACGCGAAAACGAAGCACGCTTTCATGCCATCGCCGACTACACCCATGACCTCGAATTCTGGCTGTCGCCCGAGGGCAAGCTGTTGTGGGTCAATCCCTCGGTCGAGCGCATGCTCGGCTATAGCGTCGGCGAGTGCATGGGACAGCTGAATTTCCCGGCCGACATCATTCACCCGGATGATCGTACTGCAGCCGAATTCCAGCTGCGCCAGGCCTTGCGCGGCACCTCCGGTCAGGGATACGCACTGCGGGTATGCCGCAAGGACGGCGGGCACTTCTGGGCTGCAGTGAACTGGCAGCCGATCCACGATTACAGCGGAATCTACCAGGGCATCCGCGCCAGCATTCACAGCATCGACGACCTCAAGGCAACCGAGGCGAACCTGCGTGAGGCCATCAGCGAACTGCGCACGGCAGAGAGCCTGCAAAGCCGGTATCTTGAAGAAACCGAGCAGGAACGCGCGCGTCTGGTTTCGCTGCTGTCGGCGATGAACATGGGCATCCTGTTCGTCGCCGCCGACGGCCGCGTGAACTACCACAACCCCGCCTTCAGCCGCATGTGGATGATCGAGGATGGGGCACGACTCATCGGCCTTCCGGTCAACGAGGTGCTGGCGCAGTCGGCTTCGACCCTGGCACGCCCGGATCATTTTTCCAGGCATTTGCTGTCGGTTCTGGAAACGCGCGAATTGTCCGACAGCTATGAAATCCAGATGACCGATGGTCGCGTCATCACCGAACTTGATTACCCGGTACGCGACCGCGAAGGCCGATTCATCGGCCACTTGTGGATTTACGAAGACGTCACCCGCGAACGCCAGACAGCCGATCAGCTGGTGTATCTGGCCGAGCGTGATGCACTCACCGGGCTCTACAACCGCCACCGCTTCCAGCAGGAACTGGCGCGCACCATGCTGGAAACCGACCGCCATCAGATGCAGTGCGCGGTAATGTTCTTCGATCTCGACGAATTCAAGACCATCAACGACAGCTATGGCCACCGTGCAGGCGATGCGCTGCTGATCCGGGTGGCGGGTGAAATCGGTGCGCTGGTGCGGCGCAACGAAGTGCTGGCGCGTCTGGGCGGCGACGAATTCGCCATTCTGCTGCCCGCGGTGCAGGGCAGCGAAGCTGATGCACTGGCCGAGCGGGTGGTGCGTGCGATCGCGCAGATTCCTTTCCGCTTCGAAGGGCAGAACCTGCGGCTCACCACCAGCCTCGGTATTGCCTACTATCCCGGACATGCTGCGGACGCCGACGACCTGGTCGCGCGCGCCGATATCGCGATGTATCAGGCCAAGGATGCCGGCAAGAACACCTGGCGCGTCTATCGGGCCGATACCGACGCCGACAGCGAGATGCGCAGCCGGCTGTCATGGAGCGAGCGCATCAGCAACGCGCTGGACAAGAACCTGTTCCAATTACACTTCCAGGGCGTTTACCGGGCGGAAGACGGAGTCCTCTCGCATCTGGAGGCGCTCATCCGCATGACCGACGAGCGCAATCCCAGCCAGCTCATCATGCCCGCGCATTTCATCCAGCTGGCCGAGAAAAATGGGCGCATCCTCGACATCGACCGCTGGGTCATCCGCGAAGTGCTACGCATGCTCGCAGAAGACCCGGCCATCCCGCCAATCGCGATCAACCTGTCTGGACGTTCGCTGTCCGAGCCCAGCCTGCCGCAACACATCGGCGACGAGTTGCGGCAGGCGGGCGTCAACCCCAGCCGCCTGATCATCGAAATCACCGAAACCGCTGCGGTTTCGGATCTGCATGATGCGCAACGCCTGATCGAAGCGCTGCGCCATCTCGGCTGCGGCGTCTGCCTCGACGACTTCGGTGTCGGCTTCGCCTCCTTCGCTTACCTCAAGCACCTGCATGTCGACACCATCAAGATCGACGGCATCTTCATCCGCGACCTGCCCAACGACCCTGACAACCAGGTGTTCGTGCAGGCCATGGTCAGCGTCGCACTCGGCCTCGGCAAATCCGTGGTGGCGGAATACGTCGAGGATGGCCCGACGCTCGCCCTGCTGCGCCAGTTCGGCGTCGATCTGGTGCAGGGCTACCACCTCGACCGGCCGGTCGCCGACCATCCGGCGTTGAAAGGCCCGGTCTAGGCGCAAGATTCAAGCACAGCCGGCCAGGAACGGCGGTCCATGGGCACCGAGGACAGGATGTTAAAATGTCGCGTTTTTCCCGCCATTCAGGAACCCCGCCGTGCTTACCGCTTCCAGCATCACCCTGCAATTCGCTTCCAAACCGCTGTTCGAGAACGTCAACGTCAAGTTCGGCGACGGCAACCGCTATGGCCTGATCGGCGCCAACGGCTGCGGCAAGTCAACCTTCATGAAGATTCTTGCCGGCGAACTGGAGCCGACCGCCGGCAATGTCTCGCTCGACCCCGGCGAGCGCAAGGCGTGGCGGCGCCAGGACCAGTTCGGCTCCGAGGAGCAGCGCGTGCTCGACGTGGGTCTGCGGGGCACGCCGAGATGTGGCGGGTGATGCAGCAAAAGGACGCCA
>JAIBFE010000026.1 GCA_019459705.1 Thiobacillus sp.
TTTTTTCGTATTCCGCGCGATTTCGCACTACATTCGCAAAAAAGCTCTCGCACGCTACCCGATGAAACCCGCCCAACCTTCCTTCTTCGTCCTGATCGCGCTCATCGGCGGGCTGGCCATCTTCAGCTCCACGCTGTCGAAAACCCCGGTGCTGCCGCTGTTCGCCGCCTCGCTCAACGCCACGCCGGCCGAGATCGGCTGGATCGTCATGGCCTCCACCATCCCTGGCGTGCTCATCAGCTACCCCGCCGGCGCACTGTCCGACCACCTGGGCAAGCGGCGCGTGCTGCTGGCGTCCCTCATCGTGTTCGCCACCGCGCCTTTCCTCTATCTGGTGATCGAAACCGCCTGGCAGCTGATGGCGGTGCGCTTCTACCACGGCTTCGCCACCGCGATCTTCGGCACCGTGGCGAGCGCGGCCATCGCCGAGCGCTACAACGCCGACCGCGCGGCGCGGCTGTCCACCTATTCCTCGGTCACCATCGTCGGGCGCTCCATCGCGCCCTTCCTCGGCGGCACCCTGATTTCGCTGGCGAGCTTCGGTGCGGTGTACATCGCCTGCGCGATCGCCGGCGTGCTGGCGTTGGGGGCGGGCCTGCTGCTTAAAGACCGCGATCCGAAGCCCACGGCAAAGCTGGAACTGCCGCATTTCTGGGCCAGCCTCAGAACCGTGCTGCGCGACCGCGGCATCATGCTGGTGAGCACGGTGGAAGCCGCGCAATACCTGGTGTTCGGTGCCATCGAAGCCTTCCTCGCGCTGTACGCGTCCTCGCTCGGCATCCCCGCGTGGCAGATCGGCGTCATCCTCGGCGTGCAGCTTCTCAGCATCGTCTTCGCCAAGCCGCTGATGGGCAAGGTGTCCGACCGCGTCGGGCGCCGCCGCGTCATCCTGCCGGGCCTCATGATCGGCGCGGCGAGCGTCGTGTTGCTGCCCCACTTTCCGAACTTCATCGGCCTGTCGGTGCTGAGCCTCGCGTTCGGCCTCGGCTTCGCCACCGTCACCTCGTCCACCGCTGCACTCGTCGCCGACCTCACAAAAGACGGCCGCTACGGCTCCTCGATGGGCGTGCTGCGCACGGTGATGGACGTCGGCCAGTCGATCGGCCCGGTGCTCACCGGTTTCATGGTCGGCGTCGCCGGCTACGCCAGCGCCTTCACCCTGCTGGCGGCGATCCTGCTGGCGGCCGCGCTGATGCTGGGGCTGCTGTTGCGCGATGCCTGAGGCCGCGCCTGATCGGCTATAGTGAGGCAGCCTATTTCTCCCAAGGAGACTGTCATGCGTATCTCATCTTTGCTCGCCACGCTCGCATTCGTCGCCGCTGGCTTCGCGCTCCCGGCCGCCGCCGATTCGACCGTGGAGCCTACGCCCACTGCCGCGCAGCAGACATCGATTTCACCCGAAGCCTGTATTGCGAATGCCAAGGGCATGCATCTCGCCCAGATCCAGACAGCCTGCTGCAAGGACCACAAAGGCATCTGCGGCTGCCGCGCCGGCAAGATCGTGTGCTGCGACAACTCCACCAGCAAGGAGCCGGGGTGTACGTGTCATGGGGATGAGGGCGTCACCGAATAATCCGCAGACGCGTGGTGTCCAATATCGAACTTCCAAGCTCATCAGAATGGGGGCACGACTCACCCCAGATTAAGCCTGGTGAGATTATTGAGCGCCTGAAGGTAGAAACCCAGAAAGGGATAGATACCTATTTAGCTCTACCCGAAGAACCAGAGCCTTGTAACGACAAGCCGGGCTATAGACGAGTTTCTATCGCAATTCCGCTCACATCGACCCTGTTTGATCAACTTATGAATGGTGCGACCGGTTATCGAGCGCACTATTCAGTGGGAATCGAGGCAGGAGAGATCTTTAATCGACAGTTGGTCGAAGCCATCGCTCCCATAATCATCCGATCAGAGCATCTTTACCTTTACCAGTTCGACCGGTTATTTTGCCAAGACTCGCTTCTCGGCCGGTTTAGCAAATTTTGGTTTCCTAAAGAAATCACGGATACCAGTTTTGATATCCACCTTCAGGAGTTGAAAGAAGAATTGGGCGTGCCCCAGTGGAGAACATACTGGCAGGAACGACCAAGACCTTGGAAAGGACTCCTTGCACCAGTTCCAGAAAGCGCGTCAATTCTTTTGAACGGCACTTTCGTAAACGACGCCGGCGAAGAATATGAGCAAAAGCCAGGGCGATCTCAGCAGATTTTTGAATCAGGGTGGACCTGAGGCGTAGTTAATGTCAGCCAACCCGCGAAACAATTATTTACTAAGCGCCACCCAAACCCCATCCCACTCCGCCCCCGGCGGCGCCTGCCGGAACGCCACAACCCGCTCCAGCATGACTTGGCTGGGCTGTTCCTTCGGTTCGATCGCGAGGCACTCACGGAACGCCGCTTCAGCCGCATCCCAATCCTGCGCACGGTAGCGTGCCAGCCCGCCTTCGTATGCCTGGATCCGCTGCCGGTCGCTCTCGCTCAATTCGGATGCAAGCCCCAGCAACTCGAACACCCTCACCGGCTCGAGCTTGCCGGCAACGCGCAGGCTGTCGATTTCACGGAAGGCCAGCGTGTCGCCCGCGAGGGTGCGCGTCGCTTCGTTGACCAGGATGCGCGTGCCGTAGAACTTGTTGGCCTGCTCCAGCCTTGACGCGAGGTTCACGGTGTCGCCGATGACGGTGTAGCCGCGCGAGGTTTCGGAGCCGATGTTGCCGACGGTGACTTCGCCGCTGGCGATGCCCATGCGCACGTTGACCACGGGCAGGCCGTGGGCGACGCCGAACATCTCGGGCAGCCAGGCACGGAAGGCTTCCATGCGGGCCATCTGCTCCAGGGCGGCGAGGCAACAGAGGGTGGCGTGGTCGGCAGGATCGGTAAAAGGTGGGCCCCAGAACGCCATCACCGAGTCGCCGATGTACTTGTCGACGATGCCCTGCCGGGTCCGAATCACTTCCGACATCAGCGAAAAATAACGGTTGAGGAAACGCACCGCGGCGTCAGGCGTCAAGCCCTCGCACAGGCGGGTGAAATCCTGCAGGTCGGAGAAGAACACCGTCATCACCTGGCGCTCGCCACGTTCGGCCGGGATGCGGTTTTCCAGCAGGCTCTTCACGATGCGCGGATCGACGTACTGGCCGAAGGTAGCGCGGATGCGTTCCTTCTCGCGCAGCCCGCCAACCATGCGGTTGAAGGAGGTGGCAAGCGTGGCCAATTCGTCGTGGGTGCGCACCAGGATTTCCACGTCGAGGTCGCCCGCCTCGACCGCGCGCGTGCCGCCCACCAGGCGCTTGACCGGATCGACCAGCGAGCGCGTGACGAAGGCGGCGAAGATCAGCCCGAGCGCGGTGGCGATGCCGGTGACGATCCAGTTGAGCGTGGTGGCGCGCGCTTCCTCGGCC
>JAIBFE010000244.1 GCA_019459705.1 Thiobacillus sp.
CCTGCGCGCCCTGCTCGCGGATCAGACGACGTTGCCGGCGGTCGACCAGCTCCTTTCGGCCACCGCCCCGCTGTCGCAAGACCTGGCCAATGAGGCCGAGGTCCGTTTCGGCGCGCCGCTTCACGAGATCTACGGCTGCACCGAGACCGGGCAGCTCGCCACCCGTCGCACCACCGCGGGTGCCGAATGGCAAACCCTGCCAGCTGTTCATTTACGCCGCGAAGGAGAGACGCTGTGGGCCGAGGGCGGACACATCTACAGCCCGACCGGCCTCACCGATGTCATCGAACTCACCGGCGACGGCCCGGTATCGACCACTTTTCTGCTGCATGGCCGCCACGCCGATCTGGTCAACATCGCCGGCAAGCGCACCTCGCTGACCTACCTCAACCATCAACTGAACGCCATTCCGGGCGTGCAGGATGGCGTCTTCCTGCTGCCCCGCGAGGACAGCCCCGACCGCATCGGCCGCCTCACCGCCCTGGTGGTCGCCCCCGGACTTAGCCCGGCTGAACTGACCCAGGCTCTGCGCGAGCGCATCGACCCCGTTTTTCTGCCGCGTCCCCTGCTGTTCGTCGATGCCCTGCCGCGCAACGCCACGGGCAAGCTCCCCAGCCAGGTCACCCAGGACCTGCTGGCCACCCTGCAGCCCCAGGCCTCGACCCGGGTGCCGGCATGAGCGAACACGTCATGCCCCTGCCCATCCCGGCAAATCACCCGGCCTATGCCGGGCACTTCCCCGGCCAGCCCATCCTTCCCGGAGTCGTGCTGCTCGACGCGGCGCTGCATGCCATGGCGGCACGGCAGGGAATACCCGAATCTGCGCAACTCAAGTCGGCGAAATTCCAAAGCCCGGTCCAGCCCGGCGAGTCCCTCACCCTGCACACCACCGAATTGCCGACTGGTGGCTTCCGCTTCGAGATTCGCTGTAGGGATAGCCGAGGGGGCGAGCGCAGCGTGGCGAGCGGTGCCCTTGTTTTTTCTCCGGTGCCCGTGGCATGAGTTCGCCAACCCCGGAAATCTCGCAGCAAGCCGAGTGGGTCCGGCGTCCGGAGCGCAGCAACAGGGCCATGCTGCGCCTGATGACCTGGATCTCCCTGCGTCTGGGTCGTGCCCCCGCCCGGTTCGTCCTGGCCGGCATCAGCCTCTACTTTCTGCTTTTCGCGCCTGCCGCCAAGGCCGCTTCCCGTGCCTATCTGCGCCGGGCGCTGGATCGGGCGCCCACATTTGGCGACCTGTTCCGGCACTACCACAGCTTTGCCTCCACCATCCACGACCGGGTTTTTCTGCTCAATGGGCGCTTCGATCTGTTTCAGGTCGAGGTGCAGGGCAAGGCCGTCATCGATGAGGTGCTGGCTGCCGGACGCGGCGCCATCCTGATGGGCGCGCACATGGGCAGCTTCGAAGTGGTGCGCGCCATCGGCCGCCGGCAGCCCGGCCTCCGGGTGGCCATGGTCATGTACGAGGAAAACGCCCGCAAGCTCAATGCCGCGCTGGCTGCGATCAACCCGGCGGCAGTGCAGGACATCATCCCGCTGGGACAGCTCGACTCGATGCTGCGGGTGCAGGCCTGCCTCGACGAGGGCATGGTGCTCGGCGTGCTGGGCGACCGCACCCTCGGCGGCGATCCAACCCTGCGCGTACCCTTCCTCGGCGCGGACGCCGAATTCCCGGTCGGACCCATGCGCCTGGCCGCCATGCTGAAACGCCCGGTGCTGTTCATGAGCGGGCTCTACCTGGGCGGCAACCGCTACGCCATCCACTTCGAGCGGCTGGCCGATTTCAGCGAACTCGAGCGCCCGGGGCGGGATGCCGCCATCCAAGGCGCCGTGGCGGCCTACGCCGCCTGCCTGGAACGCCATTGCCGCGCCGCCCCCTACAACTGGTTCAACTTCTTCGATTTCTGGCGCCCGAAGGAGGCTGGTTAAGACATGACCCGACTC
>JAIBFE010000285.1 GCA_019459705.1 Thiobacillus sp.
GACGATGTCCTGCACGCTGATTTCCTTGTCGCCCAGCACGCAGAGAATTTTCAGGCGCAGCGGATGCGACATGGCCTTCATCGCACGCGAGGCCTGCTCGATGTGCTCGTCCTTGTCCATCAGATCCACTTCGTCCCAATCTGCCGCCATATTCATAACCTCGATCCTATTCGTGTAGTACCCTGATGCGATCAGACTTCCGGGTGGAAGCACACGCTGCGCAAGGCATTTTCGAAACAACATTGCGCTTTGCATATAGATTAGCAATCACGCATATATTAAAATAATCCCACAAAAACAAGTCAGGTTATATAAATATTTTCATGAAGACCACGCCGGTTCTCCTCATCATCCTTGACGGGTTTGGCTGCCGCGCGGAGCGCGCCGACAACGCGATCGCTCAGGCCAGCAAGCCCAACTGGGACCGGCTTTGGAAGCACAATCCGCATACGCTCATTCATGCGTCGGAATCCGAGGTGGGCCTGCCGAAGGGGCAGATGGGCAATTCCGAGGTGGGGCATCTGAACATCGGTGCAGGGCGCGTGGTGTACCAGGAGTTCACCCGCATCGACCGGGCCATCGAGTCCGGCTATTTCTATACCAACCCGGCGCTGCTCAATGCAGTGCATCTGGCGCGCGACAATGGCAAGACTCTGCATGTGCTGGGTCTGCTGTCAGATGGAGGGGTGCACAGCCACGAATCGCATTTTCACGCGCTGCTCGATCTGGCGGTGCGCGAAGGTCTGAGCAAGGTGTGCCTGCACGTGTTTCTGGACGGCCGCGACACGCCGCCGAAAAGCGCTGAAATCTACCTGCGGCGCCTGACCGACAAGATTCAGCAGGCCGGCGTCGGCCACATCGCGTCGATGATCGGCCGCTACTACGCGATGGACCGCGACCGCCGCTGGCAGCGGGTGAAGGCCGCCTACGATCTCCTGACTCAGGGGCGCACCGAGTTCTGGGCCGAAAATCCCCAGGCCGGGCTGGAGGCCGCCTACGCGCGCGGCGAGACGGACGAATTCGTCAAGGCAACGGCCATCCTGCCGCCGGACGGCAAGCCGGTGAAGATGGAAGACGGCGATTCGGTCATCTTCCTCAACTTCCGTTCCGACCGTGCACGCCAGTTGTCGCGACCTTTCATCGAGCCCGATTTCAGCGAATTCGAACGCGAGGCGACGCCGCGACTGGCCACCTATTGCACGCTGACCGGTTACAGCGACGATTTTGCCGTGTCAGTTGCGTTTCCGCCCGAGCGGATCAAGAACGGCCTCGGCGAATATGTTGCGCAGCTCGGTCTGCGCCAGCTGCGCATTGCCGAAACCGAGAAATACCCACACGTCACTTTCTTCTTCAACGGCGGCGAGGAAATCTCCTTCCCTGGCGAGGATCGTGTGCTGGTGCCGTCGCCCGATGTCGCGACCTACGACCTCAAGCCTGAAATGAGCGCGTTTGAAGTGACCGAAAAGCTGCTCGCAGCGATCAACAGCAAACAATACGACGTCATCGTCTGCAATTATGCCAACCCCGACATGGTGGGACATACCGGCGATCTGCAGGCGGCGATCAAGGCGATCGAAACCGTCGACACCTGCCTCGGTCGGGTGGTGGAAGCCCAGGTGGCCCGGGGTGGCGAAGTGCTGATCACGGCCGACCACGGCAATGCCGAGCTGATGCGCGATGCCGAAACGGGGCAGGCGCACACCGCGCACACCATGAATCTGGTGCCGCTGATCTATGTGGGACGAAAGCGCGCCGCACTGGTGGAAACCGGCGCGCTCGAGGACATCAGTCCCACCCTGCTGAAAATGATGGACTTGCCGCAGCCCCCCGAAATGACCGGTGAAGCCCTGGTGCAGTTTGAATAAACCCGGTGCAGTTCGGGTAAGCTCACCAGGGTGAACGTCAGACCCTATCTCATCCTGCTGGCAGTGATCTGGCCGCTGTGCGCCAGCGCCAACCAGGTCGACCGCAAGCAATCCGAGCTCGATGCCCTCAAGCAGCGCCTGCAAACCCTGCAACAGGAATTCCGCGATACGCAGGCGCATCGTCAGGAAGCGGCAGACGAGCTGCGCCAATCGGAACGAGCCATCAGCAGCGCGGTGCGCCAGTTGCGCCAACTGGACGGTGAGCGCCAGCGAGCCCAGACCGACTTGCAGACGCTGACGCAGCAGGCTGACGCCACGACGGCACGCATCCGCGAGCAGCAGGCCCATCTTGCGCAGGTGCTCAAGGGGACCTACCAGCGTGGGCAGGGCGATGCGCTCAAGCTCATTCTCAATGGTGCCGACCCCAACCAGACCGCGCGCGATCTGCGCTATCTGGCGCATCTGTCGCGTGCCCAGCAGGCCATGATCGACACGCTGCGTGCCGACCTGGCGCAGTTGAACGCGCTGCAGCAGCAAACCGCGCAAAAAACGTCCGAGCTGACACAGTTGCAGGTGGCGCGCGAGGCCGAGCAAAAAACATTGCTGGCTGACAAGCTGGCACGCGAACAGATGCTGCAGAAGCTGTCGGCGCAAATTCAGCAGCAGCGGCGCGAGATATCCAATCTGCAGCGCGACGAACGCAGCCTTACCCGGCTGGTCGAGCGCCTCAATCGGCTGATGGCGCAGCAGGCTGCCCGCGAGGCCGCCCGCGCGCGCGCGGCGCAACAGGCGAAAAACAATCAGAAAACCGAGAAGAATGCGGCCGGTCAGCCGCGTCGCGGCGTGGCCGTGAATACCGAAACGCCGGTCGCATTTCGCACGGATCGGCCTTTTTCGGGGCTGAAAGGTTCGCTGCGTCTGCCCGTCGCCGGGGAACTGATGAACCGCTTCGGCGCTCCGAGAGAGGGAGGCGGGGTGAGTTGGAAGGGGCTTTTCATTCGCGCTGCGGAGGGCACCGCGGTCAAGGCCATCGCCGCTGGACAGGTGGTATTTTCCGAGTGGCTGCGCGGCTTTGGCAACCTCATCATTGTCGACCACGGCGAGGGCTATATGAGCCTGTACAGCAATAATGAAAGTCTGTATAAGCAGGTGGGCGAGCGGGTTCAGCCCGGCGACGCGATCGCCACGGTAGGCAACAGCGGCGGGCAGCCCGACACCGGTTTGTATTTTGAAATGCGGCATCAGAGCCGCCCTGTTAATCCCCTCCTTTGGGTGAAGTGAAATGAAACACAAGGCGAAATTCGTACTCGTCGGCCTGGCCGGTTTACTGGCAGGCGCGGCATTGACGGTCAACCTGTCGGCAATCGCCGACAGGGACGCCGAGACAGCGCTGCCGATCGAGGAACTGCGCGCCTTCACCGATGTGTTCGCCCGCATCAAGAACGATTACGTCGAACCGGTCGAAGACAAGAAGCTCATCACCGAGGCGATCAACGGCATGCTGACCGGACTGGATCCGCATTCGGCCTACCTCGACGCGGATGCATTCAAGGATCTGCAGGTTGGCACCCAGGGCGAGTTCGGCGGGCTGGGCATCGAGGTCGGCATGGAAGACGGCTTCGTCAAGGTGGTCTCGCCGAGCGAGGACACGCCCGCCTACAAGGCCGGGGTCAAGCCGGGCGACCTGATCGTCAAGCTCGACGACACGCCGGTGAAAGGCATGACGCTGAACGACGCAG
>JAIBFE010000323.1 GCA_019459705.1 Thiobacillus sp.
CCCCCCCCCCCCCCGGGCGGTGGCGGTGAGTTGCGCCGACCCGCTGGCCGGCTGCACCTTCAGCCACCACGGCAGCATGGCGAAGGTGCGCTTTTCCGTGCAACCGGTTCCGCTGGATGCCTTCGAAGTCCGTGTCACAGCCCCGAACGCCACCAAAATAAGCGCAGAATTCCAGATGGTCGGCATGGACATGGGATTCAACCGCTATGACCTGCGCCCGTCACCGGACGGCGCATTTGCATCGAAGGTGACTCTGCCGGTGTGCGTCAGCGGACGTCGCGACTGGGTGCTTTACCTCGACGTGGACGGGTCGCGCTACGCGATGCCCTTCCGCAGCCGCTGAAACCTGACGGACACACAAGCATCACAATACGGGGCATATAATTAAAAGTGGATTACTGGAGAGGGCAACACCGTGCCAACTGAACATACCTACAAACAATTCGACGCCGAACTCGAAGCCGTACGCGCCAGCGTCCTGAAAATGGGCGGACTGGTCGAAGAGCAGATCACCAACGCGGTCGAAGCGCTGATCTCGGGCAACATGGATCTGGCCGACCGGGTCGACGCCAACGACCACAATGTCAATGCGCTGGAAGTGGCAATCGACGAGGATTGCACCCACATCATCGCGCGCCGTCAGCCCACCGCGTCCGACCTGCGCATGGTGATGATGGTGGTGAAAACCATCACCGACCTCGAGCGCATCGGCGACGAAGCCGCCAAGATCGCGCGCATGGCCAAGCTGATCCACCAGGCCGAGCGCATCAGCCTGCCGCGCTTCTCCGAAGTCAAATACATGTCGGACCTGGTGCTCGACATGCTGAGGAAAGCGCTCGACGGCTTTGCCCGCCTGGACGCCACCAAGGCGGTGGAAATCGCGCGCCAGGACCAGTCGGTGGACGAGGAATTCCGCCTCAACCTGCGCCACCTCATCACCTTCATGATGGAAGATCCGCGCACCATTTCGGTGTTCATCGACATCCTCTTCGTCACCAAGGCGATCGAGCGCATGGGCGACCACGCCAAGAACATGTCGGAATAC
>JAIBFE010000036.1 GCA_019459705.1 Thiobacillus sp.
GACCCCCAGCCCTTCGCTGCCGTCACCCCGCACGACCCAGCCACGCTGTACAGCATCACGCGTCATCAGCTGCAGCATCAGCAGACCACCCAGGTGCACGCCGAGGGCTTCGACAACGAGGCGAAGCACCACCGCGAAGGCCAGCCCGACCCGGCCCGGGTGGAACTGCTGCGCAGCTGGCTCAAGGCCGGCTTCGAGCTGGGCAACCATACCTATTCGCATCCCTCGCTCAACCGGGTGCCGCTCGACGTTTTCCAGGCCGATCTGCTGCAGGGCGAAGCCGTCACGCGGCCCCTCATGCAAAGCGAAGGCCGAAGCCTGCGCTGGTTTCGCCATCCCTTCCTGCATCGGGGAAAAACGGCGGAGGTACGGTCGGCATTTCAGGATTTCCTCACAGCGCATGGCTATTGCGTGGCGCCGGTGACCGTGAACAATTCGGAATGGGTGTTCGCCGCCGCCTATGCGCGGGCGCTGGCACAAGGCGACGAGGACGCGGCACGGCGCATCGGCGCCGCCTACGTGCCCTATATGGACGTCGTGTTCGCACAGGCGGAGCAGCTCACGCTCGACCTGTTCGGCCGCCCCATTCCGCATGTGCTGGTGCTGCATGCCAACGCGCTCAACGCGGAGTATTTCGGCGCCCTCGCCGCCATGCTCCGGCAGCGCGGCTATCGCTTCATCTCGCTGGACGACGCGCTCAGGGACAGCGCCTACGCGTCGCCTGCGGGATCAGGCGGGATCGAGGGCGAGTCCTGGCTCGAAGGCTGGGCGCGCGATGCCGGCCTGCGGCCGTTGCAGCCCCCCCCGGTACCCGGCTTCGTCAGGCAGTGGGCCGGGCCTGCCGCATACCGGGGCTACTGAGATGTCGCTGCGCGCCGCAGTCATCATGGCCGCTTTCCTTGCGGCCTGTGCGGCCGCCCTGCCGGCGGTGGCCGCCGACACCCTGCGGGCGCTGGCCCAACCGGCCGGCCTTCGCATCGGCACGGCGGTGAATGTCGACGCCCTCAACACCGATGCCGCCTACGCCCGCCTGCTGGCGCGCGAATTCGATCTGGTGACGCCGGAAAACGCGATGAAGTTTTCCGTCGTGCAGCCCGAGCGCGGCCGCTTCGACTTCACCCAAGCTGACACGCTGCTTGCCTTCGCCGAAGCGCACGGCATGCAGGTGAACGGCCATGTGCTGGTGT
The DNA here is from genome assembly GCA_019459705.1 of Thiobacillus sp. Taxonomy (GTDB): domain Bacteria; phylum Pseudomonadota; class Gammaproteobacteria; order Burkholderiales; family Thiobacillaceae; genus Thiobacillus. Next base: position 1,188 of record JAIBFE010000036.1, read on the forward strand.
GGCACCAGCAGCTGCCGGACTGGCTGACGCAGAGGCAATTCAGCCGCGACGAACTGAAGGCCATCCTGCGCGAGCACATCCGGACGCTGGTGACGCGCTATCGCGGCCGCGTGGCGTCGTGGGACGTGGCGGCCGAAGCGGTGGACGAGGACGGCCGCGTGCGCGAGACCTTCTGGTCGCGCGGCATCGGCCCGGATTATCTGGTGCTGGCGTTCCAGTGGGCGCACGAAGCCGACCCGCAGGCGCATCTGCGCTACAACGACTATGGCGGCGAGGGCGACGGCGCCAAATCGGACGGCATCTACGACCTGGTGGCCGGATTGCGCCGCAAGGGCGCACCGATCCACGGCGTCGGCCTGCAAATGCACGCCAGCCTGAAAGACGCGCCGCGCGCCAGCGAAGTGCGCATCAACATGAAGCGCCTGGCAGCGCTCGGACTGGAGACCCACATCAGCGAAATGGACGTGATGCTGTCGCTGCCGGCAAGTCGCGCCGACCTGCAGGCGCAGGCTGCGCTGTACCGCGACATGCTGCAGGCCTGCCTGGCGGTGCCGCAATGCCGCAGCTTTTCCACCTGGGGTGCGAGCGACCGCTATTCGTGGATTCCGGAATTCTTTCCCGGCCAGGGCGATGCGCTGTTGTTCGACAAGGATAATCGCGCCAAACCGGCGTATCAGAGCGTGCAGCGGCTGCTGCGAAGCGCGGCAACGCACAAGCGCTGAGCCCGGCAGGGCGCGGTATGCAGCAGTTGTCATCAATAGGGACTTGCGCTTGGCGCTGGGGAAGTGGAACCGAACCCACCCCTGCAAGACCCACACAAACACTAGGTATTCAGTGTAGTGGGTTGATGAAAGGACCACGATAGTACCTCCACCTCCTGAAATTTTCAGCGATAAATTTCTGAGAGTTTTATCTACTTCCTACGCTGTTACGGCTTCTCCCCGCGCGCCCCTCCGCATCATCTTCCACCCTGGCGTTATATGCTTCGATCTCCACAAAGGGAGAACAATATGGCCGATGAAACAAAAAACGAAGACTACTTCCCCGGGGCAGGACTTGAAGCAAAGAACTGGTATCTCGGAAGAATCGAGCCAGAGTCTGGTCGGCTTCTGCAAAACGAGGTGTCGTCAGGTCAGATGGTCATCTCGCTCTTAGCGGGAGCTAACGCCGGGGGCTCAGTGGCGATGCTGGCTTATATATCCAACCCAACCCGTAACATCATCCCTCACTCGACAGGAGTACTGGCGCTTTTTATTGCGGGGTTTGTGCTCGCTTTATTGCTCGCGGCGTACGCCTACTACTTGAACCTGTTTAGGTTGGACCGCTGGAACAGCCGCCTAGCGTCTTTCTATCGTGGAGACACATCATGGAGAGGACTATGGACCGATAGGCAGGTACGTTGGGCACGGCTTACCGAGGTACTCGGGTGGCTCTCCTTCACATTCTTTGCAGGGGGTGCCGGCCTCGGGATAGTTGAGATTGTGTGCCAGTAAACGGCTTATTTATCATGACGTGCGTGCTGATGAGAAGGCGCATAGCGAGTACCACGAAAGCACCACACCGCCCGCCGTAACCAACGCGCAACACGTTGATTGTTTACAGTATTTATGGGGCTCTTGGTGCCGGGAGGGGGACTCGAACCCCCACACTGTTACCAGCGGCGGATTTTGAATCCGCTGCGTCTAC
>JAIBFE010000341.1 GCA_019459705.1 Thiobacillus sp.
ATCCTGCAGGTGGAAAACTACATGAACGCCACCAGCCAGCTGGCGCAGACCACGCTGCGCGCGGTACTGGGCAAGCACGAACTCGACGAGATGCTGGCCGAGCGCGAGCGCCTGAACCAGGACATCCAGCAATTGCTCGACGCGCAGACCGACGCCTGGGGGATCAAGGTGTCCAACGTCGAGATCAAGCATGTCGACATCGACGAGTCGATGGTGCGCGCCATCGCCAAGCAGGCCGAGGCCGAGCGCGAACGACGCGCCAAGGTGATCCACGCCGAGGGCGAACTGCAGGCCTCGGAGAAGCTGCTGGCCGCCGCGGAAATCCTTGCCGCCAAACCTCAGGCGATGCAGTTGCGCTATTTGCAGACGCTCGCCAACATCGCCGGCGACCGGACCAACACCATCGTTTTCCCGATGCCTGGCGATCTGATGAACCTGATGATGCGCGACCGGAAGCCGGGCGAATAGCCGCCCCCTAAAACCACAGCGCCCGCAAGGTTACGGGTGGCAAGCCGGCCCGCATCACGGTATCCTCCCCCTCAATCCCGAACGCATTCGGGAACCTGTACCGCGCGAATCCACTCTGTACAGGCACACTGTTCTGCCATTCATTAGAGGAGCTTAAATGAACCCGCAAGTCACCACCTTAGGCCGCAGCCAGTCTGCCGTCTCGTCGACCAACAAGGTCGTCAAGAACACCTACATGCTGCTGTCGATGACGCTGGCGTTTTCCGCGCTCACCGCCGGCCTGTCGATGGCGATGAACCTGCCGCACCCCGGCATGATTATCACCCTGGTCGGCTACTTCGGCCTCTTGTTCCTCACCACCAAGTTCCGCGACAGCGGGCTGGGCATCGCTTTCGTCTTCGCGCTCACCGGCTTCATGGGCTACACGCTCGGACCGATCCTCAACGCCTACCTCGCCCTGCCCAACGGCTCGCAGGTGGTGATGATGGCGATGGGCGGCACCGCTGCGATCTTCCTCGGCCTGTCGGCCTACGTGATGACCACCCGCAAGGATTTCAGCTTCATGGGCGGCTTCCTCATGGTCGGCATCCTGGTCGCCTTCCTCGCCGGCCTGGGCGCCATCTTCTTCGAGATGCCCGGCCTGTCGCTGGCGGTCTCCGCGATGTTCGTGCTGCTGATGTCCGGCCTCATCCTGTACGAGACCAGCAACATCATCCACGGCGGCGAGACCAACTACATCATGGCGACCGTCACGCTGTTCGTGTCGATCTTCAACCTGTTCACCAGCCTGCTGCACTTGCTGGGCTTTGCCAGCAACGATTAACAACGTGACTGGCGAAACGAAAACGGCGTCCCCTGTGGCGCCGTTTTTTATCGATACCCACTGCCATCTCGACGCCGCGGAATTCGACGCCGATCGCGACGCCGAATATGCGCGCGCCGTCGCCGCAGGTGTCGGTATCCAGGTCGTCCCCGCCGTCAGCCGCGACAACTTTGCCGCGGTGGCCGCCACCTGCGAACGCTATCCTGGCTGCCTGCCAGCGTGGGGGCTGCACCCGATGTATCTCCACGTGCATCGCCCCGAGCATCTGGCCGTTCTGCGCGCGCAGATCGAGGCGCAGCGTCCGGTGGCGGTGGGCGAGATCGGGCTCGATCTATTCGTGCGCGATCTCGACTACGACACCCAGGAACGCTTCTGCGTCGAGCAGTTGAAGATCGCGAAGGACTACGACCTGCCGGTGCTGCTGCACTGCCGCAAGGCAAACGATCAGTTGCTGAAACACCTGCGCAGGATCGGCGTGCGCGGCGGCATCGCCCACGCCTTCAACGGCAGCCCGCAGCAGGCGGATGAATTCATCAAGCTGGGATTCAAGCTCGGCTTCGGCGGTGCCTTCACCTGGACGCGCGCCAACAACCTGCGCCGTTTGGCGGTCGACCTGCCGCTGGAAGCCATCGTGCTGGAAACCGACAGCCCCGACATTCCACCGGCGTGGATCGGCCGCGGCCGCAATGCGCCGGGCGAATTGCCGCGCATCGCGCAAACCCTGGCCGAACTGCGCGGGCTGGACATCGACAGCGTGGCGCAAGCGACCACGCGCAACGCCCGCGAGCTCTTGCGCCTGGATTGAGAACGCCTCAGTCGGCGTAGCCGAAATTGCCCACCCACTCGCCGCCACGGTAGTCGATGGCCAGCCAGTTGGGCACATAGGGGCGAGGATTCTCGAGCGGAAAACTTTCCGAAGGTGGCGAGGCGCCGCCCTCTGCCACGCTGCAGCGGCGCGTCATGATGGGCTTGAAACGCACCGCCAGGCGATCGTTGACCGGCGTCGACTGCTCGGCCGATTCGCCGAAATGCACCCGCTTGCGCAGCAGACAGGAAAACAGCAGTTCCATTTCGGCGACCAGCGGTGTCTCGCGCCGGTCCAGGGCTTTTTGCGCGGCCCGGGTGAGCCTGATTTCCAGCGATTTGTCGTGCAGGGTAATGTTCATGTCAGGGCTCCCGTATGACATCGTCCTGCAACGTATAGCGGCGCACACCGGGCTGCGCTGTAGGGGCTCCTACAGCCAGCGCCTCACCCGGGCCTTGTAATCGAGGTATTCGTTTCCGAACCGGGCCTCCAGATGCGCCTCCTCGTGGCGGATCACGCCGTAGCGCAGCAACGCCCAGATCAGCGGCGAAAACAGCAGCGGCCACCAGGTCGCCAGCAGCATCGACATACCTGCCAGGAGGAACCCGTCGCCGACGTAGATCGGGTTGCGGCTGAAGCGGAACGGGCCGCCGGTGCACAGACTGGAGGCCGCCTTGTACGGGTTGACCGTGGTGCGGTGGCGCCAGAACGTCGCCAGCGTCCATACGAACAGCGCCAGCCCGATACCGACTAGCAGCCAGCCCAGCGGCCGTGTCGCTGCCCCCCAGTCCCAGGGAAGCGCGTGGACGTGGCGGTCCAGCCACCAGCCCCCCAGCAGGGCGGCGGCGTAAGGCGCAGGCGGAAGAATCAGCGTACGCGGGCGAGAATGGAAATCGGTCATGCAGCGCAGGCAGACGGAAGGATGGACACATCATACGCCGTGCCCGACAAGCCTTTCAGCAGGGTGACGCATCCAGTTTCTGGCACTCGCCGATCGCACCTTCGCCCCGTGTGAGCGGGTCCAGCATGCGCCCGAGCGCAGTCGGCGTGGTCCAGCCGACCTGGCTGATCGCATCGAACGGCGCAAGGTTTGCCAGCAGGTTCTGCACCGCCGACGCGCAAAACAGCGGCGGGGTGGAACCCGCCGCGCGGATGCGCTGCACGATGGCGGAAAACATGTCCGGCTGGAGGCGAAAACGGTAAAAACGAATTTTCAGGCCGTCAACGGTCTGATAGCGCGCGTAATCCTTCAGCGTCGGCCCTGTCCAGGTCTTGTCCTGGTCGCGCACGCCGAAATAGCTGCCGGCCGGATCGATCAGCAGATTGCCCGCAAACAGCCCGGCATGGTTGCCGCCCAGCGCATTGACGTTAAGCACGACCACCACCTCGTTCGGCGCCGGCTCGGCCAGGCGGATATCCGCTGCGGGCAGCGGCTCGCCGTGCCAGTTCGGCGCCTCCTGAGCGTGCAGCGCCCCCGCGCCCAGCAAGGCGAACAGCACAAGCCAGGACTTCATGCGGCGAGTGTCACGCTGTCGCAGGTCAGCCGCATGACTGCTTTCAACGCAAATCGGATTGCGCCACGGCACGCAGGAATTCGTTGCGCTGCTGGTCGCTGGTCCTGAAGCATCCGGTGAACGCTTGCGTGACCACGCGCTCGTCGCCACGCCGGTCTTCACCCAGCAGCAGGCACAGCTGCTCGGCTTCGATGATGCAGGCCGCGCCCTGCGCCTGGCCATGCGTCACCAGCGCTTCCGCGATGTCGCGCGTCATCCATTCCTGGTAGGTGAAGCGATGGCCGATGGCGTCGACCATCCGGGCGATGCGGCCGAAGCCGTGCAGCCGCCCGCCGGGAATGTAGGCCACGTGGGCGACGCCGCGAAACGGCACCAGGTGATGCGGACACACGCCGTGCACCGCGATGCCGCGCACCACCACCATGTCGTCGCGGTCGTCGGCGAAGCCCTCGCCCAGCGCCGCGGCGGGTTCGGTCGCATAGCCGCCGAGCAGGCGTTTCTGCCACAACTCGCGCACTCGCTCGGCGGTACGCCCGGTGTGCACCGAATCCGGCGCCACGCCGCAGGCGGCGAGCATGGCGTTGACCGCCTGCTCGAACGCCACCGGATCGAACGGCCCGATTTGCGGGATGCCGAGGCTGCCGCTGCCGTGCGGCGCGTGGCAGTCGTCGTGGTCGCAGGCCTCGGACATTATTTCAGCGTCGCCTTGAGGAACTCCAGCGTGCGCGTCCACGAATCGTTGTCGGCCGCGTTGTCGTACTTGAGCGGCAGGTTGAACTGCGCGGCGTAGCTGTCGGCCTCGCGGTTGGTGAAGGTGTGCTTCACCCCGGGGTAGCTC
>JAIBFE010000354.1 GCA_019459705.1 Thiobacillus sp.
GCGCGTGGTGCGCGAGAAGAACCTCGGCCCCCTCATTGCAACGGACATGACGCGCTGCATCCACTGCAGCCGCTGCGTACGCTTCGGTCAGGAAATCGCCGGCGTCATGGAACTCGGCATGGCCGGGCGCGGCGAGCACACCGAAGTGATGCCGTTTCTGGAAACCCAGGTGGCGTCCGAACTGTCGGGCAACGTCATCGACCTGTGCCCGGTCGGCGCGCTCACCAGCAAGCCGTTCCGTTACAGCGCGCGCACCTGGGAATTGTCGCGTCGTTTTTCGATAAGCCCGCACGACAGCCTCGGGTCGAACCTGACCGTGCCCGTCAAAGGCAACAAGGTCATGCGCGTGCTGCCGCGCGAAAACGAGGACGTCAACGAATGCTGGCTGGCGGACCGTGACCGCTTCTCCTACCAGGGTCTCAACACTGCAGAGCGCCTGACCCAGCCGATGGTCAAGCAGGGGGGGCAGTGGGTCGAAACCACCTGGCAGGCTGCGCTCGAATTCGTCGCCGACAAATTGAAATCCATTCCGGCGGAGCAGATCGGTGCGCTGTCGACGCCCTACCGCCCGGCCGAAGAGCTGTTCCTGCTGCAGAAGCTGATGCGCGGTCTGGGCAGCGGCAACGTCGACCACCGGCTGCGGCAATCGGACTTTTCGCTCGACGACAAGGCGCATGGCGGCTTCTGGCTGGGCATGCCGGTCACCTACATGTCGCGGCTCAATCGCATGCTGGTGGTGGGTTCGAATCTCCGAAAAGACCACCCGCTGATGGCGCACCGCATCCGTGAATCGGTGCGCTGGTATGGCGAGCTCAATCTGATCAACGCCGCCGAAGACGAATTCCTCGGCAAGGTGCACGCCAAGCGCATCGTCGCGCCGTCGCAGCTCGGTAGCGCGCTGGCGGGCGTATGCGTTGCATTGGCTCAACTGAAAAGCCTGCCGGTGCCCGCTATCGCTGCACACGGCGTGATGGATGACATTGCGAAGAAAATGGCCGAGAGCATTTCCGGCGGGGAAACCCGAGCCGTCTTTCTCGGCAACATGGCGCAGCACCATTCCAGCTATGCGCAGATTCATGCGCTGGCGCAGGAAGTGGCGAAACTCGCCGGCGCCAGCTTCGGCGTGCTGGGCGAAGCGGCCAACAGCGTCGGCGCGGTGGCGGTCGGGGCGATTCCCGGACGCGGCCCGCTGGGCCGGCCTGCCGTCAAGGGATTGAACGCGCAGCAGATGCTGGCAAGGCCGCTTTCCGCCTATCTGCTGCTGGGCGTCGAAGCTGAGCTCGATACGCATGATCCGGTCGGCGCGATGGCCAGCATCAATGCCGCGGACTTTGTCGTGGTGATGTCGCCCTACAAGGGCAAGTCGCTCGACTACGCCGACGTGCTGCTGCCGATCGCGCCGTGGACCGAAACCTCGGGCACCTTCATCAATACGGAAGGCCGCGTGCAGAGCTTCAGCGCCGTGGTGAAGCCGCTCGGCGAAACGCGCCCGGCGTGGAAGGTGCTGCGCGTGCTGGGCATCCTCTTGGGTCTGTCCGGCTGCGATCAGAACTATTGCACGGATGTGCTGCGCGACGCGCTGGGCGAGTCG
>JAIBFE010000007.1 GCA_019459705.1 Thiobacillus sp.
GCGGCCAGCGCGGCGGTGTTGGCCGCGGCGTCCATCGGCGCATTGATGTTCGGCCCCAGCACCAGCGCTTCGCCCCAGTGGCACAGCGCGCACGCCGGATCCAGGCGTTGCGCCTGGCGGAACGCCCGCGCCGCTTCGGCGTGGTTGAAGGCGTAGGCCAGCTTCAGCCCCTGGTCGAAATAGCGCTGGGCAAGCGGGTTGGTCGTGCTGACCGCAAAGTGCAGCGTGCCGAGGTTGTCCCACAGCGGCGGCGGCGTCGACGCGGCATCTGCGCCGGCGGACGCAGCGGTCGGGAAGGGGCGCACCTCGGTCTTGGCGGCGGCGAGCTTCTGGTAGTAGCCCATCAGGCGCCGGGCCTTGTCGCCGGACACGCAGGCGGCACCCTGCGCCTGCAGCAGCGGGTCGAAATCGGATTCCGCCCGGGCCGGCCCGGAGGACTGCGCCAGCAGCAGGCCGCCCGTCAGCAGGCCGGCGGCGGTCAGCGCGTAAATCAGGGATCGGATGGACATCATCAGCCTCCTTTGCCGGGGGCGGCCACGGAAACGCAGGCCGCGTCGTGTTTTTTAGACCAGCATGGCGTCCAGGCCAAGCCGTCGCGGCCGCGCAATCCTTCGCTTTATAAAAAAACTTTATCTACCGGCCGCGCATCCCCGAACCGGGCATGCCGACGCGGCCTTGCAAAAAGTCCATAAATGGACTACTAATGCATTATCCATTCACATCCGAACTGGCAAGGAATGACATGCAAACCACAGCACAGGCCATCAAGGCCCAGCCCAAGCCCAACAGCCGCGACCTTTCCGCCGCCGGCCTGCGCGCCTTCTTCAACATCGCGCGCGACTGGGCGCTGAATACGGAAGAACAGATGGTGCTGCTGGGCGCGCCGGGTCGCTCCACCTTCTTCAAGTGGAAATCCGCGCCCGAGTCCGCCGACCTCAAGCGCGACACGCTCGAGCGCCTGTCCTACCTGCTGGGCATCTACAAGGCGCTGCAGATCCTGCTGCCCGACGCCACCGCCGCCGACGCCTGGGTGAAAAAGCCCAACAGCGCGCCGCTCTTCGGCGGCAAGCGCGCGCTCGACCGCATGCTCGGCGGCAACGTCGCCGACCTGGTCGCGGTGCGCCAGTACCTCGACGCCCGGCGCGGCGGCTGGGCTTGAACGCCCCCACCACGCGGCTCAACTGGCGCCCGGCCTACCGCGTCATTCCCAGCCGCTTTCCCGCCGTCGGCCTGTTCGAGCGCGTCGCCCGCCCCGAAGACTTCGACGCCCTGTACGCGCTGGAAGCCATGACCAACGACCGCCTGCGCGACGAAGTTGGCGAGATCAGCCTCGTCCCGCCCGAGGAACGCCTGTTCGGCCCCGGCAGCACCTGCATCATGGCCGCCTTCACCCACCTGAACCCGCAGGGCAGCCGCTTCAGCGACGGCAGCTACGGCGTCTTCTACTGCGCCCGCAAGCGCGACACCGCCATCGCCGAAACCCGCCACCACTCGGCGCTGTTCATGCACGCCACCCGCGAGCCGCCGATGCGATTGCAAATGCGGCTCTACACCGTGCAAGCCCGCGGCGAAGCGGCCGACCTGCGCGAAGCCAGCAAGAGCGATCCCCGTATCGTCGACCCCGACGACTACAGCCACACCCAGGCCATCGGCCGCAGCCTGCGGGCCGCAGGCGCGCTCGGCATCCTCTATCCCTCGGTGCGCCAGCCCGGCGGCGAATGCCTGGCCGCGCTGCGCACCGGCATCGTGAAAAACTGCCTGCACGCCGCCTACCTGGAATACCACTGGAACGGGCAGGGCATCGAGGCGGTGTTCGAGGTGAATCAGGTGCTGTGACGCGAGCGCCGGCACACGCAGCAACACGCACCGCATCCAAGGTGGGAGCGGGTGCCTGGATCGAGTAATCTGCCGACACAACCAACCCGCAAAGCCCCATGGACGAACAGCAACGCAAGGCCCAACTCAAGAAAACCTTCGACACCGTGGCCGAAGGCTACGGCAGCCCAGGCATGGAGTTTTTCCATAACGCCGCCGCGCACCTGCCCCACGTGTTGAACCTGCAGGGCCACGAGCAGCTGCTCGATGTCGCCACCGGCACCGGCATTGCCGCCACCGCCCTCGCGTCGCACCTGCCGCGTGGCAAGGTCACCGGCATCGACTTCTCCGAAGGCATGCTCGCCCAGGCGCGCGCCCGCGCCCAGAAGCTGGGCCTGGACAACATCGAGCTGTACCCCATGGACATGCAGGCCATCGGCTTCGACAACGCCTGCTTCGACGCCGCCAACTGCTCGTTCGGCCTCTTCTTCCTGCCCGACATGCGAAGCCTGCTGCAGCACATCGCCAGCAAGGTAAAGCCCGGCGGCCAGGTGCTTGCCTGCTCGTTTTCCCAAGGCTCGTTCGAACCCAACGTCGACCTGTTCCTGGAACGCATCCAGCGCTACGGCGTGGCTCCGCCCGTGTTCACCTGGAAGAACCTCAGCACCGAAGAACAATTCCGCACCCTGTACGCCAGCGCCGGACTGAGCAACGTGCACATCCACCGGCACGAAATCGGCTACCCCCTCGAAGACGCCGAAGCCTGGTGGCGCGTGATCTGGTATGCCGGCTTTCGCGGTCTGGTCGCGCAACTCGGCGAGGCCGAACTTGCCCGGTTCAAACAGGAACACCTCGCCGAGATCGGCGCCCTGCACAACGGTCAAGGCATCCCGCTCAACGTCACAGCATTGTTCGCCAGCGGGCGGGTGACTTAATCCGCCTCCATAACTTCCGCTTAACTCGAAAGGCTGGCCGGATGTGCGAAGATTCGGCTGATAACAAAAGGGGGAAAACCAATAGTGGGCAATCCACAGATCGACACACTGGTGCTGGACGCCATGCGCCTAGCTGAGCGCGCCCACCGCACGCGCCAGGAAGGTCCGCACCATCGCAAAGCGCCCGAAGGCGAAGACCGCCCCGCTTATTTCATCCACCTGGCCGAAGTGGCGTGGATGCTGCAAGACGCCGGGCTTGACGCTGAAACCGTCGCCGCTGGTTTTTTGCACGACATCATCGAAGACTGTGGTTACAGCCACGCGCAACTCGCACAAGACATCGGCAACAACCGTGTGGCCGAGATCGTGAAATGGGTCTCCGAAGATAAGACCGACCCCACGACTGGCGAGAAACTGAGCTGGGAAGTGCGCAACAAAGGCTATATCGATCGCCTGCAAACTGCGGCGGACAATGTGCGTGCGCTCTCCTGTGCTGACAAGACCTCAAACATGCGCGACATGAATCGCCTACTGGCCAAAGGCCACTCGACGAGTGCATTTACCAAGCAGGATCATGCCACTCAGCTGAACAAGTTCGAATCGCTATACACACTGGTATTTGAAGGGCACGTGCCCGCGAAACTCACATCGCGCTATCAAGCGGCGCTGAATGAGTTTCGCCAATATGGAAAGTAAAAAAATAGAGCAATGAAACAAGAAGAACAGCAATTCCTCAACGACCTCGACAAGCGCCTGTGGACTATGGCCAACAAGCTGTTGCCCATGCTCGACGCCGCCGTTTACAAGCACGTCGTGCTCGGCCTCATCTTCCTCAAATACGTGTCGGATTCTTTCAAGGAACGACGCGCAGAGCTGCAAGCCGCGTTCGCCGACCCGAACAACGACTATTACCTGGGCGATGACGGCGCCGAGCTGATCGAACAGGAGCTCGAAGCCCGCGACTATTTCACCGAGAAGAACGTCTTCTGGGTGCCGGCGCTGGCGCGCTGGGATTTCCTGCAGGCCAACGCCAAGGTCGCGGTCGGCACTGTGCTCCAGGTCAAGAACGGCAAAGTCTACGAATACAAATTCAACGGCATCGGCCGCCTGCTCGACGATGCGCTCGAAGCCGTCGAAAAGGAAAACCCCAAACTCAAGGGCGTGCTGGAAAAAGACTACGCCCGCAAGCAGATCGACTCCGCGCTGCCGGGGCTCATCGACCTCATCGCCGAAATCCCCTTTAAACACGGCACGCTCCACGCCAAGGACATCCTCGGCCACGTGTACGAATACTTCCTCGGTGAGTTCGCCATGGCCGAGGGCAAGAAGGGCGGGCAGTACTACACGCCCAAGAGCATCGTCACCCTCATCGTCGAAATGCTGGAGCCCTACCAGGGCCGCGTGTATGACCCTTGCTGCGGCTCCGGCGGCTTCTTTGTGCAGTCGGAAAAGTTCGTCGAAGAGCACGGCGGCCGCATCGGCCAGATCTCCGTCTACGGGCAGGAATCCAACCCCACCACCTGGCGCCTGGCCTCCATGAACATGGCCATCCGTGGCATGGACTTCGACTTCGGCAAGGAACCCGCCAGCACCTACACCCGCGACCAGCACCCCGACCTGCGCGCCGACTACATCATGGCCAACCCGCCCTTCAACATGAAGGAGTGGAACGCGGGCGTGAAAGATGACGACCCGCGCTGGAAATACGGCATCCCGCCCGCGAACAACGCCAACTTCGCCTGGATGCAGCACATGATCCACCACCTGGCGCCCCACGGCAGCATGGCCCTGCTGCTCGCCAACGGCTCCATGAGCAGCAACACCAACAACGAAGGCGAAATCCGCAAGGCGCTGATCGAGGCCGACCTGATCGAATGCATGGTCGCTCTGCCCGGCCAGCTCTTCACCAACACCCAGATCCCCGCCTGCATCTGGTTCCTCACCCGCAACAAATCAGGTAACCCCTCTCTCGCTGGCGGGAGAGGGGCAGGGGAGAGGGCAGGCACCCGCGACCGCAAGGGCGAAACCCTCTTCATCGACGCCCGCAACCTTGGCTACATGAAAGACCGCGTGCTGCGCGACTTTGCGCCCGAAGACATCCGCAAGATCGCCGACACCTTCCACGCCTGGAAGAAAGGCGAGGGCTACGCGGACGAAGCGGGGTTCAGCAAAGCAGCCAAGCTCGAAGACATCAAGAAGCACGACTACGTGCTCACCCCCGGCCGCTACGTCGGTGCGGCGGAGCAGGAAGCCGACAGCGAACTGTTCGACGAGAAGATGGCGCGGCTCACGGCACAGTTAAATGAGCAGTTTGGCGAGAGTGCACGGTTGGAAGCAGTGATTCGCGAGAATTTGGCGAGGCTGGGTTATGGTGGGTGAGTGGCAAACAGTAACGGCGGCGCAGTTCTGCGCATCGGTCCGCGACGGTACTCACGATTCTCCGAAACCAGTCGAACACGGTCGCTTCTTGGTAACGTCGCGCCACATTGTTGGTGGCCGTCTTGATCTCGGCAATGCGTACCTTATTTCGCAAGATGATTTTGTTGCAATCAACAAACGTAGCAAGGTCGATCGATGGGACGTCCTAATTTCAATGATTGGGACTGTTGGCGAACCATGTCTCATCAAAGAGGAGCCAAACTTTGCCATTAAGAATATTGGGCTGTTCAAGAGCAAGAACGAACTTGAAGGCAAGTGGCTCTACTACTATCTACGAAGTCCCAACGCGCAGCAGCTAATCCGCGAGCAATCCCGTGGCACCACGCAGCAATACATCCCATTAGGTGCGCTCCGTGAGTTTCCAGTCCGTATGCACACGGACAAAAATGAAATGCGCGCTATCGTTGAAGTCCTCGGCACCCTCGACGACAAGATCGAACTGAACCGCCGCATGAACGAAACGCTGGAGGCCATCGCGCGGGCCATCTTCAAATCCTGGTTCGTCGACTTCGACCCCGTCCGCGCCAAAGCCGGCGGCGAATCGCCCGAATCCATCTGCCACCGCCTCAGCCTCACCCCCGACCTCCTGGCCCTCTTCCCCGACCGCCTCGTCGATTCCGAACTCGGTGAGATTCCGGAGGGATGGGAGGCGAAACCGCTCGATAAAATTTCGACGGTTGGTATTGGGAAGACACCGCCACGCAAAGAACATCAATGGTTTTCAGAGAATCCATCTGATGTACCTTGGATATCAATCCGCGACCTTGGCGAAGCTGGTGTTTTCATTTTGCGCACATCAGAGTTCCTCACAGCTGAAGCAGTCGAGAAGTTTCGAGTGAAAAGGATTCCCAGTGACACCGTCGTCCTGAGTTTCAAATTGACGATGGGGCGAGTTGCGATTACGGACGCTGAAATGTTATCGAACGAAGCTATCGCACATTTCCGGCTTAACCCGGAAACGACTTTTGGATCTGCTTACCTTTACTGTTATCTCAAGGGCTTTGGCTACGACGAACTCGGCAGCACGTCATCTATCGCCACGGCAATCAACTCAGACATGGTTCGTGGCATCCGCATTCTGGTTCCTTCAAGAGAAATCGCCGAGGCATTCGAGCGAACGAACCCACTGTTCACCCAGATGAAAACTATCCAGAAGCAATCACACACACTTTCTACCTTACGCGACGCGCTTCTCCCCAAACTTCTCTCCGGAGAGCTGCGGGTGAGTGAAGCCGATTCCAATATCGAGGTGTGCGCATAATGGCGGCGAAGCCGCGTGTCCGCCGGATGTTTTCTGTCACTACTGAGTTAGTGACGAAATCCCGCGAGGCGGCACTGGCCGCTGTGCAGATTTTCAATAGCCCACTAATTACCTTCAAGTCAGAGATTTTTATCGTCCTGATGAACATTGCGTGGACGTATTTACTGCATGCCTATTACCGGAAAAAAGGAATCGAATATCGCTACTTCGAAATGAAGAACAAAAGGCGATATTTTGACAGGACAAAATCGGGTGCATTCAAACACTGGGAATTAGATCGGTGCCTAAATGAGAAGAAATCACCAATTGACCACGACGCAGCAAATAATCTACGTTTCTTGATTGGCATAAGGCATGAGGTAGAACACCAAATGACCTCTCGTCTCGATAGTACCCTGAGCGCAAAGTTTCAGGCTTGTTGTTTGAACTATAACGACTACGCCAAGAAATTATTCGGCGAGGAGCACGGCATCGACAAACATTTGGCTTTCAGCTTGCAATTCTCCTCGATCAGTCAAGACCAAGCTGCGGCACTGCCAAGCCCAGACAAGATGCCCGCTCACATAAAGGCATTTGTGCAAGGGTTCGAAGGGCAGCTAACTGATGAAGAGTTTAATAGCCCAAGATTTGCTTATCGCGTGCTCTTCGTTGCGAAGACGGCAAACCACAAAGGGCAAGCGGATGAGGTCATCGAATTCGTAAAGGCTGATTCGCCGCTCGCAGCAGATGTAAACAAAACTTATGCGGTTATTAAAGAGACAGAACGCCCAAAATATCTGCCCAAGACTATTGTTGAGTTGATGAAGAAGGAAGGGTTCAAGCGGTTCACAATGGCGAGTCATACGGATTTGTGGAAACAAATGGACGCCAAGAAACCAGGGAAAGGGTATGGGGTGGAGGTACAAAAGGCGTGGTATTGGTATGACACTTGGGTTGGTCAAGTAAGAAAGTACTGCCAAGAAAATATGGCCAAGTACAAACAATAATGATCACCGAAGACCACCTCGAACAACTCGCACTGACCTGGTTCCAAGATTCCGGCTGGGAGTACCGCTTTGGACCCGACATCGCGCCGGATGGTGATACGCCCGAGCGCGCCGATTACCGGCAGGTGTTGTTGCAAGGGCGCTTATACGAGGCGCTACGCCGGTTGAATTCCGATGTGCCCGAGGCAGTGCTGGAAGAGGTATTGCACCGGGTCGCCAAACTGAATGAGCCTTCGGTTATTCGAAGTAACCGCAGCTTCCACGAGACGCTGCTCGACGGCGTGCCGGTGGAGGTAGAGATTGACGGCGTGAAGCGCGGCGACCGTGTGCGCCTGATCGACTTCGGGCACCCGGATCAGAACCGCTTTCTGGTGGTGAATCAATACACGGTGCAGGGCACCAAGCAGCCGCGCCGGCCGGATCTGGTGTGCTTCATCAACGGCATTCCCATCGCGGTGATCGAACTCAAGAACACGGCATCTGAGCAGGCGGATATCTGGTCGGCTTTCAATCAGCTGGAAACCTATAAGGCCGAGATCAGCGACTTGTTCGTGTTCAATGAGGCGCTGGTGATTTCGGATGGCCTGCATGCGCGCGTGGGTTCGCTGACGGCAGATCGGGAGCGCTATTTGCCGTGGCGCACCCTGCGCAACGAGAACGACCGGCCGTTGCTGGAGTTTGAGCTGGAGAAGGTGGTGCGCGGTTTCTTCGCGCCCGAGCTGCTACTGGACTATCTGCGCTACTTCATTATGTTCGAGCAGGGCGACGACGGCATCATCAAGAAGATCGCCGGTTATCACCAGTTCCACGCCGTGCGCGAAGCGGTGCGGGCCACGGTGATTGCGGCCACGCAGCCGCAGGCCGCGCCGAGCAAGGCGGAGGAGGAACGCGCCACCTACGGCAAACGGGTGGTGCCCGGGTCTCGCAAGGGCGGCATCGTCTGGCACACCCAGGGTTCGGGCAAGAGCATTTCCATGGTGTGCTTCACCGGCAAGCTGATGCAGCAGCCGGAGATGCAGAACCCGACGATTGTCGTTGTGACTGACCGAAACGATCTGGACGGGCAACTGTTCCAGACCTTTGCCGGTGCGCGATCGTTATTGAAAGAAACGCCACAACAGGCAGAGGACCGCGACCAGCTGCGTGCGTTGCTGAACGGGCGGCCATCCGGCGGCATCATTTTTACAACCGTACAAAAGTTCTCGCCCGAGAAAGACGAAGACCAGTTCCCATGTCTAACCGATCGGACCAACGTCGTCGTCATCGCCGACGAGGCGCACCGCTCGCAGTACGGGTTTAACGCGGTGCTGGACAAGAAGACGGGAAAATACAAATACGGCTTTGCCAAGCACCTGCGCGACGCCTTGCCCAACGCGACCTTTGTGGGCTTTACCGGCACGCCGGTGGAGACCGACGACAAGGATACCCGCGCGGTGTTTGGCGACTACGTCAGCGTCTACGACATTCAGGATGCGGTGGACGACGGCGCCACGGTGCCGATCTATTACGAAAGCCGGCTGGCCAAGCTGGATATCAATCGGGCAGAGATCGAGGCGCTCAGCGACCAGGTCGAAGAGGTGTTCGAGGACGAAGAGAGCGTCGCGCTGCGCGAAGCGGGCAAGACCAAGTGGGCTGCGCTGGAAAAGCTGGTGGGCGCCGACCCGCGCATCCAGCAAGTCGCCGCCGATATCGTGCAGCACTTTGAGGCGCGCAACGCGGCAGTTGAAGGCAAGGGCATGATCGTGGCGATGAGCCGCGAGATATGCGCCCACCTTTACAACGCCATCGTGGCCCTACGGCCCGATTGGCACAGCACCGACCCGGCCCAGGGCGCGATCAAGGTCGTGATGACCGGATCGGCGGCTGACAAGGAACTTTTGCAGCCCCACATCTACAACGCCACCACCAAAAAGCAACTGGAAAAGCGCTTCAAGAATCCGAAAGACCCGCTCAAGCTGGTGATCGTGCGCGACATGTGGCTCACCGGCTTCGACGTGCCGTGCCTGCACACCATGTACGTGGACAAGCCGATGCGCGACCACAACCTGATGCAGGCCATCGCCCGGGTGAACCGCGTGTTCCGCGACAAGGAAGGCGGCCTGGTGGTGGACTACATCGGCATTGCCGCCGAGCTGCGCCGGGCGCTGAAGAGCTACACAGAAAGCCGCGGCAAGGGCCAGCCGACACTCGACTCGGCGGAAGCGCTGGCCAAGCTCAAGGAACTGATGGAAGTCGCACGCGGCATCCTGCATGGCTTCGACTATGCCGCTTACCGCACCCACGCCACGGGCCTGCTTCTGCCGGCCGCCAACTTTGTGTTGGGGCTGGAAGACGGAAAGAAGCGCTGGTTCGACGTGGTGCTGGCAATCACCAAAGCCTTCTCGCTGTGTGGCACGCTGGACGAGGCCATTGAGCTGCGCGAAGAGATCGCGTTCTTCCAGGCTATCAAGAGCGTGATCGCCAAGGCTACGGAAACCGACAAGAAACTCACTGAGGACAAGAAGAACGCCGTCCTCAAACAGATTCTCGATAACGCAGTGGTCGCAGAGGGTGTCGAGGATATCTTCAAACTCGCTGGTCTCGGCCGCCCCGATATCGGTATCCTTTCCGATGCCTTCCTGGAAGAAGTGCGCAATTTGCCGCAGCGCAACTTTGCCGTCGAGCTGCTTCAAAAGCTGCTCAACGACGAAATCAAATCCCGCAGTCACACCAATGTGATCCTGGAGAAGAAGTTCAGCGACCGCCTTCTGGCTGCGTTAAACCGCTACCGCAGCCGCGCTATCGAGAGCGCGCAGGTCATCGAGGAACTGATTCAGATGGCCAAGGAGTTCCGCGAGGCGGCCAAGCGTGGAGAAAACCTTGGCCTTAATGAGTCGGAACTCGCTTTCTACGATGCCCTGGCCGACAACGAAAGCGCGGTGCGTGAACTAGGCGATGACATTCTTAAAAAGATTGCACACGAACTGACCGACAAACTGCGCAATAGCACAACGGTGGACTGGCAGAAACGCGAGAGCGTGCGCGCCCGGCTACGCAATTTGGTGCGTATTACCTTGCGCCGCTACAAGTACCCGCCGGATATGCAGGAAGAAGCGATTCGGTTGGTTCTGGATCAGGCGGAGCGGTTGTCGGATGAGTGGTCTCACGGCTAATAGGGGGATTTGGGATGGGCAAGGGGATAACAAGAGAACGGACCGGGCTTCTTCTTCAAACATTGTTTAAGGTATTGATTGAACACCCCGATGGCCTGGCTGCCCGGGATGCACTCAATACTGTTGCGGGACGTATTCAGCTCACCGAGCACGAGGCGGGGGAGTATGAAAGCGGTGGCCGGCGCTTCGATAAGATTTTGCGATTTGCCACTGTTGATGCCGTGAAGGCTGGGTGGATGACAAAAACGAAGGGTGTTTGGGCGATCACGGAAGCTGGGCAGGCCGCACTTAAATCCATCCCTAAACCGGATGAGTTTTATCGGGAGGCATCCCGGCTTTATTGGAAGTGGCGTCGTAGCAACCCGGTAGAGGTCGAACCGGAAGAGCCGTCGGACGATCGTGTGGCAACCATCACCTTCGAAGAAGCAGAAGAACAGGCCTGGAAGGAGATCGCTACCTATCTGGAGAATATTGATCCCTACGATCTGCAGGATCTGGTTGCTTCACTCTTGGAAGCAATGGGTTACCACGTGAACTGGGTTTCACCGCCTGGTAAAGACGCGGGCCTTGATATCGTCGCTTATAGCGACCCACTTGGCACAAAGCCGCCACGAATCAAAGTCCAGGTGAAGCGTCGCAAAGACTCGATTGGTGTGGAGGAATTGCGATCCTTCCTCGCCCTGATCAACGAGGATGATGTCGGGATTTTTGTCACTACAGGTGGCTTCTCTAAAGATGCGACAGAACTCGCCAGGCACCAGGAGCGGAGAAGAATCACGCTAATCAACCAGCAGAGGTTGGTGGATTTGTGGGTCGAGTATCAGGATAAGGTCGCTTTGGATAAACGCGACGCGTTGCCATTGAAGCCTATCTATTTCTTGGCGCCGGGAGACTAGCAGGAGCATTCCGAAACCGACGCTGACGACCGTGTATTAACTATTTGCCATAAACGAGATGAGATAAGTAGATAGAAGCACTTTAGAGTCAGGTAGAGCGGTTGTGTTCGCCGTTAACTTGGAAAAGGATGAGAGACACCGCCAGAACTGATTGTTTGCACGCGCGGGGTTGCGTATTTTTGACATCGCTGAAAAAGATCTTATTCCTTGAGTGCCGTGTCTGATCCCTACTCCAGAATCTTCCTGCTGAGCCACATGCGCGCCTTCACCAGTCTGGCGGGGCATATTCTCGGCTCGCACCCGCAGATCAATGGCTACTACGAAATGCACATTAGCTATGAGGATGCCTCCGCGCTGGACAGGCAGCTGGAGGTGTTCCGGCAGGGCGATGTGCTCAAGGCAAACAGCCGCTATCTATTCGACAAGCTGCTGCACAACGACTATCTGCTGAAGCCCGAGCGGCTGGGCCCGGCCGAACTCAAGATCCTGGTTTCCCTGGCGGAGCCGGAGCGCACGATCAGGAGCATCGTGCATCTGTTTCGGCAGAAGCCGGATCCGGACCTGTACGCCTCGCCGGTGGAGGCGGCCCACTACTATGTCGCGCGGGTGAAGGCGCTTGCCGACTTCTGCCGCACGGCCGAACGGGGCTACTACTACTTCGATGCGGAGCTGCTGCAAGCAGCGCCGGAGCGGCTGCTGCCCAGGCTGTCGAGCTGGCTCGCGCTGGATTCGCCCTTGAGCGAGCGGTACCAGACCTTCAGCCAGACGGGGAAGGCGGGCAGGGGGGATTCGTCGGCGCGCATTCATGGCGGGCGCATCGACCGCACCCGGGTGGATTACTCGCACATCGCGATTCCGGAAGAGGCGCTCAGCGCGGCGCAGGCGGCGTATCGGGAGTGCCGCGAGCAGATGATTTCCGGGGCGGCGGATTCGGTGACGCTTTAGGCGTGCCCTGCGCCCTGAAGCGGGCCGCGGGCAGCGCAACTTTCAAAACACCAGTTGATACCTCACCCCGGCGCCTTGCCCCAGGCGCTGCAGGAAGCCCTGATCGGTCAGCGTCTTCAAGGCGTACTGCACGGTCCGGCGCGGCAGCTGGGTCGCGCTCACGATGTCGTTCACCTGCAAGCGT
Organism: Thiobacillus sp.; assembly: GCA_019459705.1. GTDB lineage: Bacteria > Pseudomonadota > Gammaproteobacteria > Burkholderiales > Thiobacillaceae > Thiobacillus. The sequence goes on from JAIBFE010000007.1 coordinate 12,614, forward strand.
TGCTCCGGTCGCGATTTGAAACTTTGCAGCACGGCCGCCGCGGTTTCCGACAGCTTTTGCAGGCGCACATAACGTGCGCGGTAGTGCTCCACGTCGCGCAATGCGTCTTCCAGCATGTTCAGGAAGAACCAGGCTAGCGGTTCGTAGCGGTAGCGTGTCGGGTCGGCCTGAAACGTGCCTTGAGACACTTCATGCAGCACTGCGTAGTACTTTGCGCGGTTCTGCTCGATGCGCCGGTCCAGCGCGACGTAGGGCATGACTGCGGCCAGCGGCTCATCGTCCGATTGCAACAGCGCCAGGAGAAACAGCGCGCGTCCGATGCGCCCATTCCCATCCTGGAAGGGATGGATCGCCAGAAACCGGAACACGAATTCCGTTGCCGCCAGCAGCGGCCAGGGCGATTCGTGCCGGTTGGCGTTGTACCACGCCACCAGGTCGGCCATCGAGGTTTCGGTGGCGACGCCGGGTGCGGCCGGGTCGAGCACGGTGCGCACTTCGCCCGTGGCGTGGTTTTGGGAAATCACGCGGTTGGGCGCGGTTTTGTACCCGCCGGCATAGGGCGAGGCCTGCGGATAAAACTTGAGCAAGTCATGATGCAGGCCGCGTATCACCATCTCGGTGAGCGGAATGAAATCCCGCGCCTGGGCGTAAATCGTCGCCAGCACCTCGCGGCAACCAACAACCTCTTCCACGCTGCGCTCGCGATCCTTGGAAAGTTTGTCGAGGATGAAATCCTTGTGCTGCTCGAAGGCCGTGGTGCGCCCATCCACCGAGAGCGTGGTGTCCACCCATTCCACCTCGGCATCGGTGAGCAGTGCGTTTTCGATCCGCGTGGAGGCGCCCACATTGCTGATCAGGGCGCAGCGATTCAGATAGTGCGCCTCGTCGGCCGAGAGCGCACCCAGCCCGGAGGCGGCATTCACCACCGCGGCTTGCAGCTTTTTGAGGGCTTTTTCGAGCTTTACGCTGGGTTGGAAGGACAGCATGGTTGTCTTCAAGCTGTTGTGGGGTAAGGGATTTTCCGATAATGCGCAATATTGCGCAACTTGATTGATGAAATCATTGCGCAATGTTGCGCATTGTGGCGTGAAAGCCACCCCTCACCCTGCGGCGCTGTCCTCAACGAGCCGTCAGAACAGGCTGTCCCAGGCATCCCGCTCGGCGCGGTAGTTCATCAAGGCCTCGACGATCTGCCGCTTGCGTTGCGCGCGATGCTCGGCGGACTGGATCTGGCGCCAGGCGGGGGCGTGCTCGCCAAAATTACGGTCGATGTTGTCGATGAAGGCGCGCACCTGCCGCAGCGCATGGGCAAGGTCGGGCGCATGTTCGCTGGCATGCAGCCACCAATGGCCGGCGTTGAAGACGAGCTCGTTCAGTTGCCGGCTTTTGTCGACGATGGCGTCGTGCTTCTGCTGGTACAGGGCGAGCAGTTCGGCCTCTTTCTGCGCGACGACGGCTTCGATCACGTCCTGCGCAAAGGGTCGGGTCACGTCGGCCTGTTTGACCAGCGCTTCGGTGGAAAACAGCATCAGGTCGCCGAAGAACTGGCGCTCGAACTCGTTGGAGACATCGACGCGGGCCTCGTCCGCTTCCACGCCGGGGCGGAAGTCGTCGCCCGGGCCCGCCTCGGTGGTGCGGCGGTGCAGGTTGGGCATGTTTAAGGAGGCGAAGCGGTGGCCGATTTCGGCGGCGATCAGCCGTCCGGCGGTGGGGCCGGACATGCGCAGGCGCAGGTGGCCGAAGGGGATGACGTATTTCAGCCCGGAGTAGTTGACGATGTAGTTGCCGGGATACACCGTGCGCGCGGGCGCAAGCGGGGTGTAGCCGCTGCCGTAGGAAAACCCGGTCTTGCGCGTGAGGTGCTCGCCGAAGAAGAAGGCGTTGAGCCGCTGGGCAAAGTCATTCAGGCAGGCGACGTGGTCGTGCGCGCCGGCAAGCCGGCAGGCATAGGGGAAGGTCGCCGGCTGGTTGTCGAAGCCGAACAGCTTGGCCATGTCGTGATAGGCGGCGTCGCCCACCGGCTGCGTGGGCAGGTCGTGGAACTGGCAGGCCTGCTCGCCGGGCAGCGTGGCCAGGCGGGTGAAAAAGGCGGTGACGTCGTCCAGAAAATTCGCTGCCATCACCGAGGGCGACACGGGCGGGTCGCCGACCATCTTGCCGGTGAGCATGAGGGTGTCGGTGCTGCGGAAGATCTTGTCGATGGCGTGGAAGTAGTTCAGCGCGTAGACGGCTTCCTCGCCCGCCGCAGTCTGCCGGTTCACGCACAGCGACTGGTCGCTGTCGATCAGGTAATACAGCGTGTTGTCCCGGTCTTCGGTGAGCTGCAGGCACTTCAGGTAGCTGAGGTTGCGGTTGGCGGCCTGGCCCTTGAGCCAGAAGCGCTCCCGCGGCTGGGTGGTGAGCAGCGTGCCCAGCCGTTCGCGCTGCTGTGCAGGCAGCGCGTGCAGCAGGTCGTATTGTTCGGCGAGGCCAAAGTGGATCACCTGCAGGCCTTTTTGCCGGTATTCGTCGACCAGCTCGATATGCCGGCGGACGTTGGCTTCGTCGCGGCTGTCCTCGCTGACGACGACCTGAATCTTGTCCCACATGCCGGATGCGTGGCCGCCGTAGTCGAACAGGGTGCAGACCTGGTAGATGCTTTCCAGGCAGGCGCGCAGGTGCGGCGGGCGATCCGCGATGGGGATACTGAGGATGAAGTGGTGGCGGTCGTCGCTGACTTGACCATGCTTGCAGCGCTGGGCAATCAGCGCTTCCTGTTCGCGGAATAGCGCCTGGTAGCTCGCCAGCAGCGGGTGGAAATCGGCCTCGCCGGACCACAGGGCTTTTTCCAGCAGGGGGGCGCACTGCTCGTAGAGGTCGATCAGTGCGTCGGCGTCACGGGTGGCGGCCAGGCGTTTGCCGAGTTCGGCCAGACCGGGAATCGCAGTGGAATGGCGCGCGATGCAATCCTGCAGGGCCGGCGTGGCGGGCGCCAGGTCGGGAGACGACGTGGAGCGGGAGCGGTGTTCCTGGAGCGGTCGGTTCATCGGCACTGGGGCGGCGCGGGCGCTGGCCCGCTGCGAGGCAGAGGCGTAATAGTACCTGCCTGGGCGTCAAATCCGGGTGGGAAACGGCTCGCCGTGCTGCGCGTTATCTTCCGCGCAAGCTGAAGCTGCTTGAGTGCGCGAGTTGATTGCGAGCGGGCGGGTGCCTTACCCCCTCAACCGCACCCGCTTCTCCACCGTCAGCACGTCGCCTGCCGCATCCCACCCCGCATACCGCCTGGGCAGCGGGCGGCTGGGCCAGCTCGGGCCGGGGGCGGGGCTGTCGAGGTACACCACCTGCGCGCCGTCGAACTGCTTTTCGACCTGGCCGCGGGCGAGCAGGTCGTTGAGGGCGGCGATGGAAATCCCGCGCTGTTTCATGCGGCTGAAGGCGAGGGGGCTGATCTTTCCGAGTTTCATCATGAGGGTTCTCCAGTGCCTGCGCGGGCGGGATGCCATTGCGCAGTGGCGTTTTTCGGATTCGGTATTTATACTGTGTTTGCATACACTGTACAAGCATACAGTATTTGGAGGAAGCCCCATGCGAGACCTGACCCCCCGCCAGGAAGAAATTCTCAACCTCATCCGCGAGTGGATCGAAACCACCGGCGTGCCGCCGACGCGCGCGGAAATTGCGCAGCGCTTCGGCTTCAGCTCGCCCAACGCGGCCGAGCAGCATTTGAAGGTGCTGGCGTAGAAGGGCGTGCTGGACCTGGTGCCGGGCACCTCGCGCGGCATCCGCTTGAAGGGCGGCGGCGGGTTGCCGCTGGTGGGCCAGGTGGCCGCCGGCAGCCCGATCCTGGCGCAGGAGAACATCGAGCGGCACTACCAGCTCGATGCGGCGATGTTTTCGCCACGCGCGGACTACCTGCTCAAGGTGCGCGGCATGAGCATGAAGGACGCCGGCATCCTGGACGGCGACCTGCTCGCGGTGCATCGCAGCGCCGAAGCCCGTGCCGGGCAGGTGGTGGTAGCGCGGATCGGCGACGAGGTCACGGTGAAGCGCTTCCAGAAGCGCGGCCATACCGTGCAGCTCTTGCCGGAAAACTCCGACTTCGAGCCCATCGTCGTCGACCTCAAGCGCCAGGAGTTGGTGATCGAGGGCATTGCGGTGGGAGTGATCCGCAGCGGCAGGAGTCTGTGAGCGCGCGCTGAAACGGCCGTGCCTGGAGTTGTTGGCACGCGGATCACGGGCTCTTCGGTGAACCCGTCTTCGGGAGCGGGGGCCAGCAAGCGTGTCAGGCTGATGGGGGTGTGCCTGTCCAGCTACGGCCAGCGGGCATGATCAGCGTGCCGTGCGATGGGCTTGGTACGACAGTGCCTCGCTCCACCCCAGTCGTTCGACCACATCAGCAAAGTCTTCGGCCAACGCGGCCTGCAGGTGCAAAGCCTGCCCGCTGACCGGATGCGCAAGCCGCATGTCGGTGGCCGCCAGCAACAGGCGCTGGTAGCCGAACAGTTCCTGAAACAGGCGGTTGTGCCGTCCCTTGCCGTGGGTGGCGTCGCCGATGATGGGGTGGGCGATGTGCTTCATGTGGCGGCGCAACTGGTGCCAGCGGCCGGTCAGCGGGTGCAGTTCGACCAGGGCATAGCGGCTGCTGGGGTAGCGGTCCACCCGAACCGGCAGTTCCACGGTTGCCAGCCGGCGGTAGCGGGTCTGCGCGGGCTGTGCGGCGGCGCTGGCGGTGATGCCGGAATGTTCGTCCGCCATGCGCGCCAGGGGATGATCGATCTCGCCCGACTCCGGCGGATGGCCGCGCACGACGGCGAGGTAGCGCTTGATCACTTCGCCGCGTTCGAACTGGCTGGTCAGCAGACGTCCGGCCTCGCGATCCAGCGCAAACAGCAGGACGCCGGAGGTGCCCTTGTCGAGCCGGTGCACCGGATACACTTTCTGGCCGATCTGGTCGCGCAGGATCTGCAGGGCGAAGCGGGTTTCGTGGCGATCCAGCACGCTGCGGTGCACCAGCAGTCCCGCCGGCTTGTGAATGGCGACCAGGCTGTCGTCGCGGTAGAGGATGGGCAGCGATTCGGGCGCGGCAACGGACATGCTAGGGCGTGCGCGTGCAGGGGAACTGTTCGGTCAGCGCCTTGTGCAGCACGGCGCCGGCCGGCTGGGTCAGGGCGTCCGGATGCGCATCGATCCACGCCACCAGTACCGCCGGTGCCTTCAGCTTGTCGCTGGCCTCCAGGCAGAATGCCGTCTTGCCCTTGCCGTAGTGATGCGCCGCGTCGAGATACCCGTTGAGATACCCGTGGCACATCATGGAAAGCGACTTCACCTTGTCTGCGCCCTTGCACATGCGCAGGATCACGCTGCCGTCGTTGCCATGCGGTGCGCTGGCCTGGACGGGCACGACCAGGAACAGGCCGGCCCAGGCAGACAGGATGGCGGACAGGAAAGGGGGCGTGCTGACGATTGAACGCATGGAGGACAGGAATTTCATGGCACATCGGGGAGTGTCCCGGGCCTGCGTGTTCCCGTCAATCCGGAAGCCGTCCGCAGGCATGGCAAAGCGGGGGCATCGGTCTGTGTGGGGGCGCCCTGTGGGGAAATCGGGGGCTGGGTTCACCCGGTACAATCGCCAGCTTTCATCATCCGGTTTCCGACCCGGGAACGAGATTTACATGCGCCGCCTGTCCTTTTTCCTGCTCGCCGTCCTGCTTTCCGCCTGTGCGGCCCCGCCCCCTGTCCCGAAACCGCCCGCGCCGATAGTCGTCCCGGCGCCCAAGCCGCCGATCAGGATCGCGCTGGCGCTGGGCGGCGGCGCGGCGCGGGGCTTTGCCCACATCGGGGTGATCAAGGCGCTGGAGGCGCAGGGCATCGTGCCGGACATCGTGGTGGGCACCAGCGCGGGGTCGGTGGTGGCGGCGCTCTATGCGTCGGGCATGAGCGGCTTCGACCTGCAGAAGCTGGCGCTGGGGATGGAAGAGGACATGCTGGTGGACTGGACGCTGCCAAACCGGGGGGTGCTGAAGGGCGAGGCGCTGCAGGATTTCATCAACCAGCGGGTGAAGAACCTGCCCATCCAGAGGCTGCCCAAACCCCTGGGCGTGGTGGCCACCGATCTGCAAAGCGGCGAGTTGGTGCTGTTTCGCCGGGGCGACACGGGGATGGCGGTGCGCGCCTCCAGCGCAGTGCCGGGGATGTTCCAGCCGGTCGAGATTAGCGGCCGCGATTATGTGGACGGCGGCCTCACCTCGCCGGTGCCGGCCCGGTCCGCCCGCGCCATGGGAGCGGACTTTGTCATCGCCGTGGACATCTCCAACGTGAGCCGCCGCGACAAGCTCACCGGTACCCTGGACGTGCTGTTGCAGACGTTCGCCATCATGGGCCATTCCATCAGCACCCACGAGCTGGAGGATGCGGACGTGGTGATCCGGCCGAAGACCTCAGCGGTGAGCAGCACCGATTTCGAAGGCCGCCATCTGGCCATCCTGGAAGGCGAGAAGGCCGCCGCCGCCATCATGCCGGAACTGAAGGCCCGGCTTGCGCGGGCGAGGGCGCGCTGAAGAAGCGCTGAAGAAGACAGCGAAGCGCGGTCCGCTTCCGGCAGGTTTGTTCCGGCGGGTTCAGTGGCCTTCCTGCTCGCCCACCGGCTCGGCATCGTGCATCTGGGGGTGCGAGGTGCGCAGCCAGCCCGCGTCGGTGTCCCAGAACACGGGCTTTTCGGTTTGCAGCATGTGGAGCAGGTTGCGGTAATCCTCCGAACCCAGGTTGGTCAGGCGGTACAGCTCGGTGAGGCGCGTTGCGCTGCGCAGGATGATGCGTCCGCGTCCGGATTGTTCCGGCGATCCGGAAGGCATCCACTCCGCATAGTAGTGACCAATATTGACTACAGCCATCGTCCTTCCCCTTGTGTGCGGATTCCCTTAAAGATAGGCGGTTTTGCGTCACGCGTCCGGATGCGGGCTTGCCCCGTGTGGACGCGGGGCTAGATTGAAACGATCAGCGTGTGCGTTGTCTGGGAGAAAGCGGCATGGAGATCTGGCAAATCGTGGGGGTGTTGATGATGAGCGTGACAGGAAGCGGGCTGGCCCAGGAAACAGGAACGATCAAGCTGCCGCCGCCCGAGACGACAGGCGGCATGCCCTTGATGCAGGCGCTGCAGGCGCGGCATTCGACGCGTGAGTTCGGCAGCAAGCCGCTGCCGCCGCAGGTGCTGTCGAATCTGCTGTGGGCGGCCTGCGGGGTGAACCGCCCGGACACGGGCCAGCGCACTGCGCCTTCCGCCCATGACTGGCGCGAGATCGACGTGTATGTGACGACCGCTGACGGCGCGTATCGCTACGATCCGCCGACGCACGTCCTGATCAAGGTGGCGGCGGGCGACCTCCGTCCGCTGGCGGGGGTGCAGGACTTTGTCGCTGCCGTGCCGCTGAACCTGGTGTACGTGGCCAACTTCGACCGCATGAGCGGGGCCAGTGCGGAAGACAAGGCGTTCTACAGCGCCACCGACGCCGGCTTCATCGCCCAGAACGTGTATCTCTATGGCGCGTCGGCCGGCCTGGCCGTGGTGGTGCGCGGCCTGATCGACCGCGACGCGCTGGGCGCCGCCCTGGGTCTGGGACCGCATCAGCGCATCATCCTCGCGCAGTCGGTGGGCTATCCTGCCGGCAGTGCGAAATAACAAACCGGAGCTCAATCAAGAACGGATGCCGAAATTCGCCAAGATCGTCCTCGCCTGCCTGATCTGCCTCGCCGTTGCGGGCGGGGCGATCTGGCTGATACGGCGGCTTGCTGCATGAGCCTGGAACAGGATTCGAACGTGCCGGATGACGCGATGGGCCTGCGTGACCTGACGACGCGCTTTCCCCGCGATGGCCGCATCGAAGCCATGTATCTGCGCCCACAGCGTCGCGGCGAGGTGGTCGCGGCCGAATCGGTGATGGCGATTGCCGGGCTGGGGCTGGAAGGCGATCACTACGCCCGGCCGTCGCGCAGCCGGGTGGAAGGCGGCAAGCGACAGGTGACGCTGATCCAGGCCGAGCATCTGCCGGTGGTGGCGGCGCTGACGGAGCGGGCGCAGGTCGATGCCGCCTGGCTGCGGCGCAACCTGGTGGTGTCGGGGCTGAACCTGCTGGCGGCGCATGCGCTGTTCCGCGACCGGCCGCTGGTGCTGCGCATCGGCGCCGAGGTGGTGCTGGAGCTGACCGGGCATTGCGATCCCTGCTCGCGCAGGGAAGCGGTGCTGGGACCGGGCGGCTTCAACGCGATGCGCGGACACGGCGGGATGAATGCGCGCATCCTGGCGGGCGGGCCGATCCGCGTGGGCGATGCGGTGCGCTGCGAGCCGGCGCTGACAGGCTATTCTTGAATGGAGTTTTTTCCACAGGGGGCATCATGAAAACGACGATCGGGTTGATGGTTCTGCCGCTGCTGTGTGCGGCGGGTGTTGCGATGGCTCAGGAGGGGGGGCCGCCAGGGGCGGCCTCTGCTGCCGGACAGGCGGCGGAGCAGGAACAGGTCCGGGTTCAGGCGCAGGCAACGGAGCGACAGGACGTCCGCCGGCAGGGAGCCGACATGCGCCGCTGTCTGAATCTGAAGGACAATCGTGCGATCATCCGCTGCGCCGAACCCGGGCGTAAGCCGTAAGTAATCCGGCGCAGGGCCCGGCTGCTGTCCGGGGAGGGAGCATGCCGGCCTTGCTTGAATGCGGGGGACCGTTTCTGCCGGGCGGGGACGCGGTCGAGTTTTGCGCGGGATTCGGTTATCTTCGCCATGCGTGCGGACGCACGGACCGCAGCGGATAACATAACCCTGATGACCTGGAGAAAAAATATGCGGACAACTGCGCAATTCAACATTGCCTTCGCCTTGTTGGTGGCCGGCACCTTCGCCATCGCCCCGGTTCACGCCGAGAAGCCGGACTGGGCAGGACAAGGCAAGCCGGAGAAAAGCGCCCGCGATGGCGACCGTCGCGATGACCGCAGGGATGACCGTCGCGATGATCGCCGGGATGGCGGGAACGATGTCCGGGTGAGCGTGCATTTCGGCGATCGCGAGCGATCCGTCGTGCGCGAGTACTACGAGGACAGCTTCCGGCAGGGTCGCTGCCCGCCGGGACTGGCCAAGAAACACAATGGCTGCATGCCGCCCGGCCAGGCCAGGAAATGGCAAAGAGGCCGGCCGTTGCCGCGCGACGTGATCTATTACGATCTGCCTCATCGGGTTTCGATCGAACTCGGCATGCCGCCCGCCGGCCACAAGTTCGTGCGGGTGGCCAGCGACATCCTGCTGATCGCGATTGGCACCGGCATGGTGGTGGATGCCATCGAGGACCTGGGCCGCATGTAAGCGGATGTCCACGCTGTGAAAAAGAGCCAGGCACTGCCTGGCTCTTTTTTTTGGGGAAACGCGAGTCCTCCCGTATCACCCTGTTCAAACTAGCATCCCTGGCATTCCTTCTCCACCAGAAATTTTTCGAGGCCAGCCCTGGCGCCGCCGATCCAGGGGGCGCCGTGGGCGAACAGCAGGTGGTCGAATTCGCGTTCGCGCAGATGCTTGAGAAAGGCTTTGCGCAGGCCGTGCTTGACGCCTTCCGGGTCGTCGCCCATGTAGGCATCCGGCACGAAGCCGAGCTTGCCCCGTTCGCGCACGATGGCGTCTCCGAGGCTGAGAATGCCGCCGTGCAGCGGTAGATGGAGCGCGGTTTCCTCGGGGCACAGCGATGCGACTTTCAGCGCCCGGATGCCGCCGGGCAGGGTCTTGCCGTGGCTGAAGCCGCGGACTTTTTCGCCGTGGGTGAATTCGTGCAGGCCGTCCTTGTGGCACCACACCTGCGCACCATAACGCGCGGCGAAGCGGTCGCTGTGGCGATAGTGGTGGCGGTTGGTGAGGTAGGCGTGCTGCGGCGCGCCGTGGGCGGCAAACCATTCGATACCTTGCGCCGGCACGCGCGGATCGATCAGCACCGGCGGGTCGGTCGCGTTGGTGTAGTAGGAGTGGACGTAGGCCTGGATGCCTTCGTGGAAGGTCTTCCAGTGGAACACGCCGGGCAGGATTTCTTTCATGACAGGGTCTCCTTTGCTTCAGTTAAGACGATGCCCCACGCAAAGGAAAGCGGCCCGTTCCCCAGGCATTCAAAGGATCGATATGATGCCCTCATGTCCTTGATGAGAAAGGCAGTGACTGCCATGGCAGCAGACGGTTTCATGTTCCGGCCACTGACGGGCGTCTACGAGCCCTCCGCCGTCCAGCAGCTTGCGGATGGCCGCTTCCTTGTGGTCGAAGATGAAAAACAGCATCCATTCAGCCTGATCACAATCGCTGCTGATGGGCGCGTCAGCAGCGTGCCGCTGAATCCGGACTCGCCGGATGCCGGCGATGCCTTGCGGAAGCTGGACGATCTCGAAGGACTCACGCTCGATCGGTCGGGGTATCTCTATGCCATCACGTCGCATTCACGCGATGAGGAGGGCGACGAGAAGAAATCGCGAGACAAGCTGGTGCGGTTCGCAATCGAGGGGGACCGCGTCGCCGCCCCCAAAGTGGTCAAGGGCTTGAAAGCGGCCTTGCTGGAAGCCTTTCCGGAACTGGCGGCGGCAGCGGCCATCCGCGACGTCAAGGCGGAGGGCGGACTCAATATCGAAGCGCTGGAAATGAGCGCCGATCAACAGCGTCTGCTGATCGGCTTGCGCAGTCCGCTGCTCGACAATCGGGCCCTGATCGTCAGTGTCGAGAACCCCGCTGCCATGTTCGACACCGGCGAGCCACCCCGGGTCTCTTCTACGCTGACGACGCTGGACCTCGGCGGCAACGGGATCCGCGGAATGTCCTGCCTGCCGTCCCTCGGCGGGTATCTCATCAGCAGCGGTCCTGCCTCGCGCGTACAGGCCCCGTTCCAGGTCTGGTTCTGGAGCGGACAGCCGGATGCACCGGCGCGTCGCGTGAGCGTGTCCGGCATGCAGGGATTCGAACGCGCCGAAGGGATCAGCCCTGCCGTGATCGATGGACATCAGCGAATCATCATCGTGAGCGATGACGGCAGCAGGAAGGAAGGACGTTTTGCGCGCTTTCTGCTGCTTGACCCCGGGCAGTTGCAGATCGCCCCCTGAACCGGGTCGGATTGATTGAAAAGAGATGAGGCCTATAGTGAAAGCGTTGCTGGATATGATTGATTTCGCTGTTCATTGATAGTGCAGCATGACGCTGAGTGGCGCAGATCGTTCTCCTGGCAACGCGATGGATTCCTCAAGCCAAAGCGTTTTTGCTTGAATTTCGAAAGGAGCCAGATCATGCGTACCTCTTCAATATTTATCAGCATTCTCGGCGCAGCCCTGATGGTCGGTGGCGTGGCACGATCAGAAGCGGCTGAGGGGCGTTTTTACGATCCGTCCAATGCCGCCAGTCCGACCGGTTTTACGATCGGCCATGAGCTTTTCAGGACGATCGGCTGTCCGGGGCGCCAGCTTCTCGATATCCCGTGCGTGGTGCTGGACAGCGATGGTGACGGCGTATTCGACTACATGGACAAGTGTCCCGACACACCGGCCGGCACCAAGGTCGATGCGGCGGGCTGCCCGTTCCCGGCTGCGGCCGAGCCGGCCCCGGCACCCGTGCCTGCGCCCGCTGCACTCGCTGCGGCAGCCGTGCCGGCGATGACGGTCCTGGCAGGGGTGAATTTCGATTTCGACCAGTCGATCATACGGCCGGAAGATTTCGAGAAACTCGATCGGGACGTCGCCACCCTGAAAGATTGGGGCGATGTGAAGGTCGAAGTTGCAGGCCACACGGATAGCGTGGGCACGGACGACTACAACATGGGTTTGTCTCTGCGTCGCGCCGAGTCCGTGCGCGTCTATCTGGTCGACAAGGGGATCGCGGCCGATCGCCTGAGCGTCAGGGGCTACGGCGAATCACAGCCGGTTGCCGACAATGCGACGGACGAGGGCCGCTTCATGAACCGTCGGGTGGAACTGATCCCGCAGAAGTGATCTTGCGGGAGGGAACGGGGCCGCAGCCCCGTTCTTTTTGAAATCCGCAAAGGGTCAAGCCCCCCAGGTGCGCACGCGCCCCACGTCGAGGTGCACGAAATTGGATTCGGGGTAGTAGCCGACGCCGCCCCCTTTCAGCAGGAGGCCGGCGCGGTGCAGGTCGGCCAGTGCAACGCCGGGCAGGCGCACGTCGATGGCCTTGCCGTCCATGTGCAGGCTGCGTCTGGCGACGCCGGCGGAGTGCTCGGTCAGCATCTGGTTGCTGGCGGGCGAGCGGTAGCCGGAAATCACTTCGAACGGGCGGGAACTGTCCACCGCGGTCTGGACGCGATGCAGCAGATCGAGCAGGCCGGTGTCGATGGCGGCCACCTGGCCGGTGCGATGGTCGCGCAGGACGCGGTTGATGTCGGCCAGCGATTCCGCCACATAGTCGCCTTCGATCCAGTAGGGCAGGTCGAGCTTTTCCCCGGTATGCAGGTTGTGCAGGCCGAGCCGGCGTTCGCCCACGGAGAGATTGCCGGCGAATGCGGGCAGCGGCAGGGCGGGAAGGAGCAGGCCCAGTTTGAGAAAGCTGCGGCGGTCGATGCGGTGCTTCATGGCGTTCCTTGTGCTGTGCTGCGCGTGCGGCCGACTTCGCGGGCGAGGCCGTCCTGCGCGGCGATCGCTGTTTCCACTTTGGACCAGTCGATCGCCTGAATCAAGTCATGGGCCTCGGCCAGCTCGCGTACGGTCAGCACTGCGTCGAAGCCCAGGTCATAGACGTCGGGATGGACCTCGAGCAGGATGCGGCCGTCATCGACGACCGCCAGCAGCACGGGCTGATAGATGAGGCGTCCCGGTGTTCCGACACTGACCCGGTCGAATAGTTCGGCGATGTCGTCCGGATGCAGGCGGATGCAGCCATGGCTGCGGAACTGGTACACGCTCGACGGCGCAATGGTGCCGTGGATGCCATAGCCCCACAGGTCCAGTCCGAGCCAGTGGGCGCCGAGTGGATTGTCGGGGCCGGGCGGCACTTCTTCCAGCACGATCTGGTTCTCGCGGCGCATTTCCTCCTGGATGGACAGGGGCACTTTCCAGGTCTTGTTGGCTTCCCGTGTGACGATCCTGAATTCGCCTTCAGGGGTGGGCCAGGTGGGTTTTCCGAGGCCGACGGGGTAGGCGGCCAGCAGCAGGCCCTGGTCGAAGTGGAACAGCATGCGCTGCGGGATGTTGATGAGGATGCCATCGTCCAGCTCGGCCGGCACGATGTGGGGGTTGTGGATGCGGAAGCGCTGGCCGGGATGGATCAGCGCTTCGTAGCGAACGGCGTTGTCCCGTGCCAGCTGGGTCGGCGGAAGGCCGAAGCGGGCGCCGATGGCGATCAGGAAATCGCCGGGCTGAACGATGTAGTCGCGGTCGCCGCCGGTCACCTGGTTTGACAGTGGCGGCTGGCCATTCGCCAGTGCAGCCAGGCTGAGGCCAGCCAGGAGGCAGGCGAGAAAGCTGCGCGCAACAGAGATCATCGGGGCTTTTCTTGTCGAAGGCTGGGTGGACCGCGCCCTAATATCTGGCGCATGGCCTGATTTTATCCTTCAATCCGGATTGTTTGCCGGATGCGCCGCGGGCGGTGCTGACACAAGCGCTGCCAGTATGTATAAAGAACGAATGGCGGCGCCCGGCCGTAACAATAAGCTGGAAATCGGCAGCGCGGATTTCCTGAATGTCGCCAGGAAGTGTGTTTCGGGAGGATGTTCGATCGATGGGGCATGACAGCCGGACCCGCTACGTCTCGCCACGACGCCTGGTGCTGATCGTGGGGGTGGCCGGACTTCTGGTCGGCGTGATGGGCATCCGTCTTGCGCAGGATGTCCACTGGATCCGCTTTTTCGACAACCTGCACTGGACGGCGGGTACGCTCACGGCGGCGGTGCTGGCGTGGTTCGGGGTGCGCTCGGCGCAGACCGACAGCGTCCGGGGCGTGCGCTGGATCGCGCTGGGTCTGACCGCCTACGCGATCGGCCAGGTCATCTGGGACCTGCAGGTCGTGATGGGCTATGCCGGTTTTCCTTCCCCCTCCGATCTCTTCTATTTGTTGCTGGGCCCCTGCGTGGCCGCAGGCTTGCTGATCGAGGTATTCCGGCTGGCCGATCGCGTCCAGCGCAAGACCGTGCTGCTGGATGCCGCCACCCTCGGCATCGCCGTCACGACGCTGGTCCTGGTGCTGTATCTGCCCCGGCGCGGGGACATGGCGCCGCTTTCCCTGGCCGTGATGGTGGCGTATCCGGCCAGCCTGCTCGCGGCTGCGTGCGTCGGCCTGGTCGCGGCGCCCACCCTGCGCCTGAAATTTTCCTGGAGCTACTGGCTGTTCCTGCTTTCCCTGATCGTCACGGGGGTGTGCTGGATGGTGTGGAACGCCATGGTGCTGGGCGGCGCCTCCCTCGACGGCGCCTGGTTCAACAGCCTGTTTTCGATCTCGGTGATGGGCATGGGTCTCGCCACGCTGTACTGGAATATCGGGATATCGGGCAATGCCGCATGGGAGCGACGGAGCGAAGGCTTCCTGCGCATGCTGCCGCTGACGGCGGTGGTGCTGGCCTGCCTTGCGGTCATCTGGGCGGACCCCGATGCAGGCGTGTCCCGGGCAGTCACCCATGCCGTCGACATTGGCGCGCTGATCGTGGTCGTGCTGGCCATGCTGAAGCAAAGCATGCTGTTGATGGAGCACGATCAACTGAAAATCGTGTCCCGCCATCTGGAAGAAAGCGAGCGGCAAAAGCATCTGATCCTGCGTACGCTTCCTGACGTCGTGTGGCTGAAGGATGCGGAGGGTGTCTACCGGATGTGCAATCCGGCTTTCGAATGTTTTTACGGGATGCCCGAGTCGCAGATTGTGGGGAAAACCGATTTCGATTTATTCGATGCCGAGGCGGCACGTGGTTTCCTGCAGCGGGACAGGGATGCCATGGCGTCCGAACAGCCGGTCCAGAACGAGGAATGGGTAACCTCCGCAGCGAGTGGCCGCCGGTTCCTGTTCGATACCCTGAAGACGCCCCTGCTGGATCGCAATGGAAAGATACTCGGCGTGCTGGGCGTTGCGCGCGACATCACCGAACGCGAACGCGTGGGCCGGGAACTGGCGCTGGTGAACTTTGCGCTGAACCATGTGAAGGAAGCGGCGTATCTGGCGGACGAGCAGGGCAGCTTCCATTATGTGAACGACGAGGCCTGCCGGGCGATGGAGTGCTCGCACGAGGAAATGCTGAAGCTGCGGGTCATCGATGTCGATTGCGACACCACGCAGCAGGAGCAGTGGCGGGCCTTCTGGGATCGGCTCAAGGCCGAGAAGGCAATGACGTTCGAAAGCTGCCACAGGACGCGCAGCGGGATGGTGTTTCCGGTGGAGATCAATGCCAATTACTTCGAGTTTTCCGGGCAGGCCTATGTGCTCGGCCTGGTGCGCGACATCACGGAGCGCAAGCAGGTGGAGGCGCAGATCCGCAGCCTGGCCTATTTCGACGCGCTCACCCGGCTGCCCAACCGGCGGCTGCTGATGGATCGTCTGGGCCAGGCCCTGGTTGCCAGCGATCGCAGCCAGGAGTTCGGCGCGCTACTGATTCTGGATCTGGATCACTTCAAGACGCTCAACGACACCCAGGGTCACGATGTCGGCGACCGGCTGCTGGTCGAGGTGGCGCGGCGCCTGACTTCGAATGTGCGCCAGGAGGACACCGTATGCCGCCTGGGCGGGGATGAGTTCGTGGTCGTGCTGGAAGCCCTGGGCCGGGACGAGGTGCACGCGGCCAGCCAGGCCGAGATGATCGCAGAGAAGGTGCGTTTCGCGATCAACCAGCCCTATCTGCTGAATATCAACGAAGCGAAATTCCACAGCACAACCAGCATCGGTCTGACGCTGTACCGGGGCCAGGATGCTTCGGTCGACATGCTGCTGAAGCAGGCCGACGTCGCGCTCTACCAGGCCAAGGATGCCGGGCGCAATCTGGTTCGTTTCTTCAACCCGGCGATGCAGGCGGCGATCGACTCGCGCATGGCGATGGAAGTGGCGCTGCGCCAGGCCCTGGAGAAGGGCGAGTTCCGGCTCTACTATCAGCCGCAGATCGATCAGTACGGCAAGCTGATCGGCGCCGAGGCGCTGATTCGCTGGTTGCCGGCGAACCGCGAGCTGGTTGCTCCGGCAGATTTCATTCCCCTGGCCGAGGAGACCGGACTCATCCTCCCCATAGGCCAATGGGTGCTGGATACGGCCTGCGCCCAGCTCAAGGCCTGGGAGGACGAACCGCATGCGCATGCCCTGCAGATGTCGGTCAATGTCAGCGCACGGCAATTCCACCAGCCCGATTTCGTGGCCACGGTGCAGCGCAGCCTCGTGTCGAGCGGCATCAATCCGGCTCGCCTCAAGCTCGAACTGACCGAGAGCGTGGTGCTGGAAAACGTCGATGTGGTGGTCAGCCGGATGCAGCAACTCACTGCGCTGGGGGTGAGTTTCTGCCTCGACGATTTCGGGACCGGGTATTCGTCCCTGTCCTACCTCAAGCGTCTGCCTCTGGATCAGGTGAAGATCGACCAGTCTTTCGTCCGCGATGTGACGTCGGATATGAACGATGCCGCCATCGTGCGGGCCATCATGGCGATGAGCCGGTCGCTGGGCTTGCAGGTGATTGCAGAAGGGGTGGAAACCCAGGCGCAGCGGGATTTCCTGCTGCAGAACGAATGCGTGGCCTATCAGGGGTTTCTGTTCTGCGAACCGATCCCGATCGAGGCGTGGGGGCCGTTGCTGAAATAGACCGTCTGCGCGTTCGGGCCGCGTTGCAGACGGGCCCGTACGCCGTTACTGAACCGGCATTGGCTTGTTGTCGTTGAGGTTGAGCCAGCCTTTGGCGATGCGGTAGATGAACCAGACGAAGGCCACGCCCCAGACGACCCAGCCGATCAGGATGATCCAGGTGATGGCACCGACGATGCACCACACCACGCTCCACCAGAAGGTGCTGATCTGCCATTTGAAATGGCTTTCCAGCCAGGTGCCCTGGACATCCTCGCGCTTGATGTAGTTGAGCACGATGGCGACGATGGCGGACACGCCGGCAAACAGCGCCAGCGCGTACAGTGCATAGATCACCGTGGTCAGCGTTTTGAGGCTGGCGTTTTTGTCGTCGGCGACGGGGGCGGAGTCCATGGTCATCGTGCTTTCTCGTAGAGAGGCATCATTTGCGGCACCAGCGCATTCAGTGCCTGGATGCGGTTGGTGGGCGCGGGGTGGGTGCTGAGGAAGACGGGCGGGCCGTTGCCGCTGGCAGCGCTCATTTTCTCCCACAGCCGGATGGCGGCGCGGGGGTCGTAGCCGGCGCGGGCGGCAAGCTCGATGCCGTAGCGGTCGGCTTCGCTTTCGCCTTCGCGGCTGTTGGGCAGGGTCAGCGCAATGTCGGCCACGGGCGCCAGGATGCTGAGGTCGCGTCCGGCGACGATGGAGCCGAGCGTCATGCCGCCCTGCATGGCGATGGCGCGCGACATGCGCTCGCGGCCGTGCCCGAGGATGGCGTGCGAGATTTCGTGGCCCATGAGCTGGTCGATTTCGTCGTCGCTGAGCTTCAGCAATTCGATGATGCCGGTGTAGAACGCCATCAAGCCGCCGGGCATGCACCACGC